>QKAL01000210.1 GCA_003246475.1 Lentisphaerota bacterium | reverse complement strand
AAAACCGTAAAAATCAGAGTTTTTTTGCTTAGGCTCTGGGGTCTTAGGCTCTGGGGGCGGATGTTTATAATTTAACAATACTTGAGCAAGGTTATGAGATTTTTCTTGATTTGTATTGTCTTAAAGATATTTTTTAATATCTAAAAATCGTTTTAAGTAAAAATGGGTATCACAATGTCAAGAAAAAACTAAACGGTCGCACTTGTAATTTGAATCGTGGAAAAAGGCCAATAACGATACTATATATTGGGTCAATAAATGGGAAGAGAAATGGGGGAAACCCAAGAAAAAAAATAATTGCTGTCCATGTCCCTGAAAATAGAAATCTTGTTTAAAAGGAATTCAAATAATGTTTAAAAAAGTATTGTTTGCGGCGTGTACATTACTTTCACTACTGCAATTTACGGCGTGTCGCTGTACTAATGCCACTGTTATTTATGACCTGGATGCCGATAAAAAGGTCTACCTTGAAACAGAATATAGCGGTTGGATTGAGGTTGTGGCTTTTATAGACAAGGATAAAAAGACATTCAAAACGTTGCAGCGCTTTGGCGGTAATTCCATGCAGAAAGAGAGAACGTTGCGAATGCGAACGTTTGACATCAACGGCAGGATGCTGGCGCAACAGATCTTGCCTTTTGATTTCGAATACTGGGCAATCGGAGAATATAAGTTTTCTTTAGACGGGGAAAAAATTGTCTATTATAACCACCCTTCAAAGTCGTTAAATCTATACAATATTGCTACCGGCAAACATGAACTTCTTATTCCGGACATAGCAAGCTCTGGAGTCTGCGTTGACGGAATTTTTTTCATCAATGACGATGAGTTTGTTTGTTTTCTGGGTCGTGATGAAGATGTGGGACGCCTTGCCGCCCAATGCTTATCGTGCAACATAAAGGCAAAAAAATGGATAGTTCGTCATGATAAATTGGATTCTATTTCAATAAGTCAGTATGATACGAAGATATCGAAGAATAAAAAAACCATTGTGTTTCCATCGCCGGATTTAAATCCTTCAATAGTATTGTTGGATACCGAAACTTTTAAGCTTAAGACAGTTCAATTTTCCAATCTTGGTTACGTTCAATCTCTGGAATGGGACGGAAATGAAAAAATTGCGGTTGGTAGAGAATATATAAATATATATGATCTCAAAACCGGCAAGACTGAAACCATTTTCAAAATGAAAAAAGATTTTATTATAAGTGAACTATTCTTCCTGAACCACAATAAACTTCTTGCTATTGGCTGGTTCAAAGGCGATTCCGGGAGCTGCGAAGACTTTTATTTGATAGATATCCAGAAAAAGGAAATGATCCGGTCGTTTTCTTTAACGGGTAGAAACTGGGCGCAAATTGATGACCATACACTGTTATATGACACGATTTGCTGGTTTTGGTTTTAACCCCAAATTGACAATATTGATTTTTATCAAGGAGTAAAATAATGAAAGTAATAATATTTATATTAGTAACTACCATTTACTCTTACATAGCCATAGGAGACGACAAGCATGATGTCGAAATAGCTTCCCTGGCAAAAGAATTCAGAATTACAGAGAATACTACATTTGACGAATTTAAAAAATCGCCATCTCGCGCGTGTTTTTTTTTGATTAATGAATTAAAAGTTGTTTCAGATACTCATGTTTCTAGAGACAATAAGGCGAACAATAACACAATGCATATAATTGATTGTATAAGAGCATTAAGGGCATTAACAGGACAAAAATTTTATGCACAAACGGAATATAAATTTGATGAAATCAAGGAAAAAGATAGAATTTATTGGCTTTTTCTTGAATATAAAGATAAAATTCCTTTTTTCTCAAATTGGATGTCACGAGATTCCGAGTTTATCGCTCCTGAAGATGCACAACGTCGCATTATAGAACAATGGGAAAAATGGTATGAAAAAAATAAAGATAAAGAGATTCACGGAAATGATAATATCAATTTTTGGTATTTCTGAATGCCTTGGCAGATGGATCGGGGGGGTATAGAGTTTTTTCGGGCAAGGCAAGCCAAAGTGTGTACTTGATGGTAAAGCTCTCTGAGGTCATCCATATAGGGTTTTGTCAAATGTGGATAGACCGCTCCTGTCCGAAAATTTCTGATTTTTGAAAATTTCGGTGACACACCGACGCTAACAAGAACGTTACGGAGTTAACCGACGCCTCCGGCGCGGTCGTGGCGCACTATGAATACAGTCCGTTCGGAAAGCTGACGGCCAAAACCGGCACGTATGCCGACGCCAACCCGTTCCGGTTCAGTTCGGAATATGCCGACGACGAAACCGGCCTTGTATATTACAACTACCGGTACTATAGTCCGGAGTTGGGACGATGGCTGAGTAGAGATCCCATCGAGGAAGCCAGCGGCCTAAACCTCTACGGGTTCATTGACAATAAAAGCGTGAATTATTGGGATGATTGGGGATGGAGAGATGGCGGGTGTGAGTGTGATGAAAAGAAGACTCTTACGGAAGAGAGAAGAGAGAAAGAATTACAAGCAGCAGAAGAGGCTGAGAAGGAAAAGCTTAAGAAATCTGAAGATATTGCAAAAGCTGTGGAAGAGGCATTGGGTATTGAGGCTGAAGCAATCTATGACCAGAATTTTGCAAAAGTAAAAGATATTAGTAAATTACCCGAAGGCGGTAAAGATGTTCCATCTACTCATTCTAATTAATGCAAAAGAATATCCCGCAAAAAATAACGACAATTATAGAGTGAAAGTGTATCCTGATGATGGAGGGAAAATTGCAATTGTTTCCCCTACAGATTCAGCCCAACACTATGTTGACGCTATACTTTTTCACTTGGGCGCGCCAATAAATCATGATAATGCCGTAAAATACCTTGATAGTCAAAATAAGAAAAAAGGGGAATAAATGGAGAAGAGAATGGCCTTAAACTTTATGTCTCTATATTTACTTAATCTATTTTTGATATGGAGTTCATCAGTTCCACAAATAACGACTCAAATATACATGATTTTTTGCCGGGCAATGAATATTTCAAGACCTGAAGGCATGGTGTCAAATCCCATTTGGACATTCCTTTGTGGGATTTGGCCATCGCTATGTATTATCTTTAAACTACCGAACATCATTGTTGGCATTTTTATGGTGATAGGATTATTGTTGCCATTATTGTATTCTTACATTGTCACTATATATATGATCGAAAGTGACATGCATTTATCTAAAAACAAAGTTTTTATGATTTTATATTTTATGTCTTTATATATATATATTCCTGCAACGTGCCTTGGGAATACAAAATTTTTATATTGGACAACTTATTAATTCAATTTGGGGTCGTCCATGCGGATAATTTGAAATTATTGCTCTGGGGTAGGTCATCCATATAGGGTTTTGTCAAATGTGGATAGACCGCTCCTGTCCGAAAATTTCTGATTTTTAGAAATTCTGGCGGCATTCCCCGATACCAACAAAAACATCACCGAACTGACCGACGCTTCCGGCGCGGTCATGGCGCATTACGAATACAGTCCGTTCGGCAAACTGACCGCCAAGACCGGCACGTATGCCGATGCCAACCCGTTTCGGTTCAGTTCCGAATATGCCGACGACGAAACCGGCCTTGTATATTACAACTACCGGTACTATAGTCGCGAAATGGGAAGATGGCTCCGCCGGGATCCCATCGAAGAAGCCGGCGGCCTAAACCTCTATGTTCATACTGCTAATAATCCAGTGTGTATGATTGACAAAGATGGTAGATTTTGGACAATTGCGATACCCGCATTGACTGTGATTGCCATAACTACCATTGCTGTAACAACCTATGATCGAATAAAAAAGGCAAAAGAGATAGCTGACGAAATGGATAAAACCCCAATTAGTGAATGGGACAATCCATTAACTGACTTTGTTACAGATACAATAGAAACCAATCCATTACCCAATGAGCTTGGCCCAATAGGAGGAGAAATATGGTCAGAATCTGTTGAGCCAATAAACGATGAAATTAAGAAAAAAAGTGTCCATCGAAGGAGTAGATATGATCTCTCTAAAAATACAGCTTCAACTCAGTAAAATGTTAGTCATCATTAGTATTATAATTTTTATTTTAACCATTATCACAGGTATAATTTCTCAAAAAACAGGAAACCAAAGTGTTTTGAAGCAAGAGAAAAATATGTATACATTAAAAAAGGAAATGATATCTTTTAAAGAGTCACACCCTGCTATTTATCTTAAGGTAAATGATTGTACCGAAAAAAACATTTATTTACTAAAAAATGTTTTTAACTCCATTTCTATCAACATTTACAATATTGCTACATGCTTATTCTTTTTAATAATCCAGCAAATAATTATTTATAGATTGATTAAAGAAAAAGTCTCTCTGAGGTCAAAGTCTCTCTGTCAACGCTCTGGGGTCAGACCCGGAGAATGAGGGGGGCTCTGGGGTCGTCCATATAGGGTTTTGTCAAGTGTGGATAGACCGCTCCTGTTCGAGAATTTCTGATTTTTAGAAATTTCGGTGACACACCGACGCCAATAAGAACGTTACGGAGTTGACCGAGGATAACGTCCGGAAAATTGCGCACATTTAAAAAATTGCTTAAAAAACGGTAAAAATCAGAGTTTTTTTTGCATAAAAGAGGTTTCGACTTCAGAGGAAATTCAGCATAATCGATGATATTGTTTTCGTATTAAACTTCCACGAGATGAGTGTCGTAAAAAAGTGCGACATTATTGGTTCGCACCAGAATCCGAAGAGGTACGGCGGACAAACTCCGCGGCCTCGTTCATGGTAAGGGCAAAATCACTCCGTAACGCCAAAGTCTCCAGATATGCGTGCGTCATACCGCGCAGACAAAGATAACGTACCCGTTTCGCCTGGTTCTTCATCCGCTCGGCAAATTTAAGACCGTCATCGCGCAACGGGTCAAACTGGGCGGTGACCACCAGCGCCGAAGGCATATAACGCATATCGGCAAAGAGCGGCGAGATGAAATGCCGGTTCCGGTCACGAGGATCCGGGACGTAACAGGAGACAAAAGCGTCGAACAACACGTTATCAAAACCATAGCCGTTGCCGAATCGTTCACGGGAAAAAGTTTTCGAATTATACAGATTCAATGCCGGATAAAATAAAATCATCCCGGATATCCCCGGTCCGCCGCCGACATTATTGCGCAGCGCTGCAGCGGCAGCAAGATTCCCCCCCGCGCTGTCCCCCGCCAGATAAATTCGGTCAGGGTCGGCATGGAATTTTGCCGCATTTTTCTTCACCCACAAAATGGCGGCGACAACATCATCCAGCGCAGCAGGGTAACGGTTTTCCGGAGCCAGGCGGTAATCCACAGAAACAACCAGAGCCGGAATATAACGGCAAAGCCCGGCACTGATTATATCGGTATTAGCCGCCGACCCCACGCACCAGCCGCCGCCGTGCAGATAGATCACCACCGGCAGAACCATCTTCGGGTCAACCGTCTTCGGCGAATAAACGCGCAGCGGTATCTCGGGCTCGCCGGGAACCGATGCGTTAGTGATCGCCACATTATTCACATTGGGCGGCAACGTCGAGGCGTTTAGATGCCGCCGCATCCGCAGCAGGCCGGAGAGATCAGGTTCCAGCGCCGAAGCCTTCTTGAGGTTGGCGACGGATTCGGCGGTCATTGCCGAGGAACCACGTTTCAACTCCTTGACCAGAGCCGGATGTATAAGGTCATCGGAGGGATTGGTTTCGCAATCCTCAAATGACCAGTATTCGTTGTCGCTCCTGATGCTGCTGCAACCGGAAAACATCCCGACAGTTACCGACAGCACGATTACCGCAAAAACAATTCTCACCATATTCAGCTCCTTGTCACCCGCTCAATCTGCCACGGTTTACGCCTTTTAGCAAGTATGAAACCGGAATTTTTCTTTGTCTGAGTTGTGACATCATGACGATTCGGGGCCGCTTCGCAGCAAAGTACGATACTCCCGGGTCGTGGCCCCGGTATGCTTTTTGAAAAAGCGGGAAAAATAGTATTCATTGTTGAAATGGAGTTCTTCAGCCACCTGCCTGGCCGTCGCACCGGCTTGCAGCAACAGGCGTTCGGCCCGCCGGATCAGATTGCGGTTGAGGTACTGTTTTAACGTAACGCCGCAATCCCTGGCAAACTCACGCGACAGGTAATCGCGGGAAACACCAGCGATTTCCGCCAGATCGTCAATCCCGGTCGTGGCATCCGCCCGGTTGCGGATGTAATCGAATACGGCTGCATATTTACTGTTGATAAGATCAAGGCGTTCCACCCCGAGCGGCTTTACATTAATGAAACCACTGGCCAGCTTCATGATCTCGCCGCGCATTCGGCAAAGGTCGGCAATGTCACAACCGGGAGCATTCAGGATTTCGACAAATTCATCAATAACCTCATCCTGACCGGTCAGCCGATCGCACGCGGTTTGACCGGAAAAAACGTCGACATGCCCGAACAACTCCAGATGGAAATGGAAGGAAATAAAACGCATGTCCGAACGAAAACTGAACTCCAAATCGGTATTTCCTGGCATGAAAATAATCATTCCTTTTCGCATCGGCAAATGCTGTTCCGCAGTATGATTATGGACATGATTGTCGCCGCCGTTTTCCGAAATTACCAGAAAAATGCGGTTGAAAGAGTAGCGATTGCGCCCTTCATAATGGAATGATACATCTGCCGCCTCCACCAGCGTTAATTCCAGGCAGTTGCCCAGACGTTCAAGATCATGTCGTTGCAATCTTCCCATAAATGTATAAACTTTTATCTTAAATTTACATTCAACAACCATCTATTAATGTATATAATATGCAATATAAACCAAAAAATATCAAGCATGGAGAACTCAGTATATGATTTATAAAAATGAAAAAACGGCGCAGATTTCCTTTCCTCTGGGCGGCATCGGCGCGGGATGCATCGGACTCGGCGGCAACGGCCGCTTGATTGACTGGGAAATCTACAACCGCGCCAACAAGGGCAGCCTCAACGGCATGAGCCATTTCGCCGTAAAAGCAGAAAAGGACGGTCAGCTCATCGATACCAGAATCCTCCAGGGAGATCTCCATCCTCCTTACACCGGGGAATATAAGGATTCCATGATTAATACTTTTGACGGTTATGGATTCGGACCACGTCGAGAAAACCTCTGCGGCCTCCCACACTTCCGCGACTACACTTTCACCGGAGAATTTCCGCTGGCGCAAATCTCCTTCCACGATACCGCATTTCCCGGTAAAGTCTCGCTGAATGCATGGAGTCCTTTCATCCCCGGCAACGACGACGACTCCAGCCTCCCCGCCGCATTTTTCGAAATTACCATCACCAATGATACCGGCGAAGCCATCGACTACTCCACTGTCGGCATCCTGGCCAATCCATTTAAAACTCCAACCGTCAATAACCGCTATCAGGAAAACGGCAAGGTCAAACAACTCGTATTGTCGCATGGCGGCGACCCGACGGAACTCGAATACGGCGACCTTTCCCTAAGTACCAACGCCCAAGATATCAGCTTTCAGGAATATTGGTTCCATGGCGGCTGGTTCGACGATCTGGAAGTATATTGGCATGACCTGAACGCCCCCGGAAAATTCCGCAACCGCCATTACAATTCCGCCGAAAACCAGCGCAATACCGGTTTGATCGCGGCGCATTTCCGCCTCGAACCCGGTCAGAGCCAAACCGTGAACTATGTTATTTCCTGGAACATCCCCAACCGGAAAAACGACTGGAACAGCGATGCCGACAAAATGGCGGCAGACAACCAAATTACCAACAGCTGGAAAAATTACTACGCCACGCTCTGGGACGACTCCGCCGTCTCCGGAAATTATGCATTATCAAATTTCACCCGGCTGAAAAACGAAACCATGCTGTTTCACGACACACTGTTCTCCTCCACCCTGCCGGAGGCAGTTATGGACGGCATTTCGGCCAACATCTCCATCCTCAAAAGTCCCACCTGCCTGCGACTTGAAGACGGTACTTTCTACGGCTGGGAGGGGGTCAGTTCCCACGCGGGATCCTGCGAAGGCTCCTGCACCCATGTCTGGAATTACGCCATGGCACTGCCATTCCTTTTTCCTGCGCTCGAACGCTCGATGCGTTCCGCCCACTACCATTACAGCATCGATGAAAACGGCGGCAACCATTTCCGGCTGATGCTGCCGCTCGGCATCAAAGCGACTACGGAATTTTTCCGTCCCTGTGTCGATGGACAGTACGGTGAAGTCATGAAGGCCTGGCGCGAATGGAAAATCTCCGGCGACACCGAATGGTTGCGCAAACTTTGGCCTGCCATTAAGAAAACAGTCGAATACGCCTGGAACGATAAGAATTTCGACCGCTGGGACCCTGAACGGTCCGGTGTCATCACCGGCCGACAGCATCATACGCTGGATATGGAACTGTTCGGGCCAAGCGCCTGGCTCAACGGCCACTACCTGGGAGCACTCAAGGCCGCCGCCGAAATGGCCGATTTATTCGGAGATAAGGATTTTGCCGCCACCTGCCGCGACATTTTCCGAAAAGGCAAAACCCGTACCGACAAGGAATTGTTCAACGGAGAATACTACTGCCAGAACGTTGATCTTGACGATCACGAACTGATCAAATCGTTCATTCGCCCCAACGACGCCATCATATTGAGTGGAGATTCTGTTGAAAAAGCCTACTGGGATGCCGAACACCAGCAAATCAAGTATCAGATCAGCGGCGGCTGCGAGATCGACATGCATCTGCCGCAATGGTATGCCTCGATCTACGGACTGGGCGAAATCTTCGATCCCCAAAAGAACCGCCGTACCCTGGAGGCGATTTTCCGTAACAACTTTAGAGAATCAATGCGCAATGTCGCCAATCAGTGGCGCAATTACTGCATCAACGACGAAGCCGGTGTTCAAATGTGTACCTGGCCTAAACCGGAAGACAAACCGGTTATCCCCATCCCCTATGCCAGCGAAACTATGCACGGGTTCGAGTGGTCCTTCGCCGGACACCTGATTCTCTGTGGCATGATCGAGGAGGGAATGAAAGTCGTCCGGGCAATCCGCGATCGTTACGACGGACAAAAACGCAATCCCTGGAACGAGTTCGAGTGCGGCAGCAACTATGCCCGCAGCATGGCTTCCTATGCCATGCTCAACGCCTTCAGCGGTTTTCGTTTCGACACCACTCGCAACATGATCGGCTTCAACCCAGCAGTAACCAATACCGACTTCCGCTGTTTCTGGAGCCTTGGCGTTGCCTGGGGGGAATACCAACGGACGGGACAGAAGGAAAGTATCAGGGTCAAATACGGCTCATTGCCGCTTCGACGCCTGAGTTTTGCCGCGTCTCCATGCCGTCTTCTCCACGAAGAACGGAAACTTGCATTCACTCTGAACGACAACGGAGAAGCGGTTATGGAGGAAACTATCGTGCTGAAAAGCGGAGAGGAGTTGACTGCTGTTACGCAATAATCCTCAGTCAAATTCGAGTTCACCCCAGTGCATGGGGTTGGTCCATTTGTCATCGGCCGGACTGTTCCAGGCGACGCCCGGAGCAGTCAGATCAAAGCGCCATACGTCGCCTTTTTTGGGTTCACCGCGAAAAAATGACCACGGCAATAACGCCATCATGGTCCAGCCCTCGCTGGTATTGGCGGCTTCAATTCTGGAGCCGGGGATCAACGCGCCGGCATCAAACCCGCCGGCCGCGTCATAACTGATGAGCACCGCCTGCCCGGGACCGTTGTCTTTAGTCACCGGAGCCAGGCAGATCTGATAGGTATCGGGAGTCATAAAACTCGCTTCCCGGTCTTTACCAACATAGAGCCGGACGCAGTCTCCAGCCCATATCCACCACCCGGAATGATTGTTGCTCATCGGCTTACCGGATCTGACGTTTACCGCCAGAACCAGACCTTCGGGGCTGTGGTAAGCGGAAAAAGATGATTCCTTTTCCGCTCGGTCAGAGGTTATATTTCCGGGATTGTTATCACCTATCCCGGCAAACCCCATTGCTTTGCTCTGGGTAACTGGCAACATCGGATTAGCCAGATGGTCGTAATCAATCTTTTCACTGGCGGCAATTACCGGTGCCTTGGCGCGTTTGATAAGGAACGGAGTCAGATCTGGAGGCAGAGGTTTCAAGCCGTGGTTATCCGCATTGCGAATATAGAGGAAAATCGGGTCGCCTCCGGGAAGGACCTTGACACAGTTCTTCTCCACCTTCAAACGTCCGGTGCCGGGAAAGCCGCCCCAAAGATCTTCCGCATCGACAAGTTTACCGGGAATGGTGAGCCATGACATGGACTTGTTGGCGGTCGGCAGATCGGCCCAGACGGTAACCAGCGTGGCATCATTAACCCACGGAGTCTTCCAATGCCAGGCAAATGTGGCCTCGGGGGTATTTTCCACGCCGAGGAACTGCGCTCTTTCAAGGTGGCGGGCTGTAATACTAACCGAGGAAACTGTCAGCTTGGGATCGCCGTTGACTTTGACGAAACCGAAGTTGTGTTCCGGCTCGTCGAGATTGGGACCCCAGTCGGTGAGCATATGGAAATGTACCCGCTTGACCCCGGCAGCAAGACTGAGAATCAGTGTCCGGCTGTTGTACCAGGCCTGAACCGCTTCGGTAACCGGCATATAAGATGGTACAACCTTGCGATGTGTCGGCCAGCCGACTTCGCTAAAAATAATCGCCTGATTGTTGCCGTACTTCTGAATGGCCTTCTTGAGCCGGTAGATGTCGCCCAGCAAACCGTCTTCCGGGCCGCGATCGGTATGGCGGTAAGGATGGATGTCCACAATGGAGAAATGTTTTGACAATCCGGCTTTCAGCAGACGGGCAACATAACCAACATCGGCATCGCCAGTGGTACCGAGAATCATTTTGGCGTCGGGACGGACGCTGTGGATGGCTTCCGTCGCCGTCTTGCAAAGCTCGACAAATTCGGCAAAAGTACCTTTAAAGCTGCCATAAGGTTCATTGTTCGGTTCATTCCAGATTTCATACTCCTGCTCGCAGGGATTTTTCTCCGCGCTGCGTCTGCAGAATTCGGCATAATCGGTTAGAAACTCTTTTTTCGGCGGATAATGACCGGACCAGTCTCCTGATTTCACTTTGGATTTATCGACGGCCCAGGCAGGGGTCCAAGAGACGCAGGAACGCATCACCATGCCGTTTTCCATCTGAACGGCAACACGATCCTGATAGTTGCCCCAGTCGTACTTGCCGCGTTCGTGTTCGTTTACACCGACCCACGACCACAGGCCACCGCGGAGTTGATGCACGCCCATCATCCGACCCAGTAGCGGACCGTTAAGATCGGCGGATTCGCGAAAACGTCCGTCGCCTCCTATACCGACAATACCGAAAGGCGACTTACGGGTCTGATCCCAGGTCAAAACCCGGGGAGGACGCAACAGCGCAATGCGTTTGGAAAGATCGGCTTCCGCGCCCTTGCCGCAATCAACACGCAACTCATAGGTACCGGGAGAAAGAGCAGGAAGGTCCGCCACCGTATCGCCGCCGAGCTTGGACAGCGTACATTCTCCGGCAGCAGTATTTCTACCGAGGTCAAAAACCGTAACGGCTTTGACATTTTTGGCGTGAACGATCATACGGGGAGGCTGATCGATAAAATAGGTATTGGCAATACGGGAGGCATCGGGCATTAATCTGGCGGAAGGAGGATTTCCACCTACCTCGTATTCTATAACCGCACCGTTTTTATCGCCACCACCGAACATCATGCATGAGGAATAACCGAAAAACACCATATGCAAGGTGAGTTTTCGAAGTTCTTTCCCCTCTGGGAACTCGATCCATTTGCCGGTCACCGGCGGAAGACTGCCGCCAACCTTATATCCCGGTGTTTTGGCGGAAAGGCGACCAATTTCGATGAAGCGCTTGTCGGCATTTGCCGCGTATTCAAACGCCATGTCGCCGCCGGCGAGATCCAGGCCCTGACACTCCGGCGTAATGAAGCGGAACTTCTTAACCGGTTTGGAAAATTCAAACAGCAGATAGAATTCACACTTGCCGCCGGCAGACTTCTGTACAAAAAGCTCACCTTTGGAGTTGACGTTGAATGATACGCCATTGGCGCCGTTCCACTTCAAATCTGAAACTGGAGGACGCCCTATTGCATAAGTTCCCGTATCACCTTCTCCGCCTTTGACGGCAATCTGATTCGGAGAGCTTTCCCCATTGGACCAGGTGGCGGCAGGAAGGTTCAACACCGCAGCCAGACAACATGTGATAGTTAACAAGTATTTTCTCATGAGTAATATCTTTCTCTTATAAATTAACTTATTCTGCCGTCATGTATTCTTGAGAATAAGTTGGACGCGGAAGTTGTTCGCGGCCGACATGAGCGTCGAAGAACAATATATTCGCCTGACGGTTGTGTCGTTCAACCATACGATTGTAATCGTAGAGCGGCCAGAAAAACGTCTGCCCGGATATTGTTGGCGTCCCGTCGAGGGCATAATATTTCATGGAAGGTTTTTTCACCTTGGGCATGGGAACCGGAGTGGCGTAGCCAAGATCGGTCTCAAACAGATTGCCCATATAGGAAAAGCGCCAACTGTTGATGATATTGGGTTCAGCTGCGGCATGAACTGGACAGATATAATTAGCGTTCCCCTTGCCCCAGTTTGAATTGATGTGCCATTCACCTAGATACGGACTCAGAAATGTGGGCCAGAGTTTATTGGTACCGTCAACAGAGGCCCAACCGACCTCGATCAGCGGAAAATATTTCTTGTCGTCATCATAATACATGCTGCAGGCGGTACCGATCTGTTTCAGATTGCCGGTACATATCGCAGCCTTGGCTACGTCCCTGGCCTTGCTCAAGGCCGGAAGCAACATGCTGGCAAGAATTGCAATGATAGCTATCACCACCAGAAGCTCTATCAATGTAAAATTCTTTCTCCTTCTCATCATATCTTCTCCTTCTGTTTGTTTTCAGGATTTTACCTGGTTGATGTAAATTGTCGAGACAAAAACTTCCTCTGCCTGACCGTTCACGCCTGTGGACTGCGACCGAGCGTCGAACTTCTGGCAAGCAGACTGCCGTGAAACAATACCGTCTCATTATCACGGGAATGTCTTCCAGATAGCACCTCCATCAGATATTTGCCGGCTGCAGCTCCGATCTCCTGGCGCATTTCTGCAATTGAACTCAAATCGATCATATCATAGGAACTTTCGGGAAGATTGCCGATTCCGATTACCGCCACATCGTTACGATCGGCACGACTCAAACCGCTCATGACTCGCAAAGCTATCGTATCATTGACGACAGCAACCGCCGTCGGGGGAGACGCCATCCGCATCATCGCCATGGTTTCATTGATATCCTGCTCCGGACTCATATTCCGGGTTGTGCGCAAATACCCGGAAGGAAATTCCAGCCCCAGTTCCCGTATTGCTTTCATCGCGCCATCAATACGCAACGACGACTGGACTGAAACATAGTCAGAAGTAAACAGCGCGATTTTGCGATGTCCCAGCGAATAAAGGTGGCGGACCTGCGCCTCGCCTGCGGCTTCACCATCGAGCATAAACTCCTTGGCCGACAGCTCACGAACCCCTTCTCCGACAAAAACCAACGGAATGTCACTGTTTTCACTCAGCCGACGGTAAAAATCCGCCGAATCCTGATTCGGCTGGATGATTAGCGCTTCCACCTGATTATCAAGGAACGTATTGAGAATCTTGCGTTCCCGCTCGCTGTTGAAGAACGTTATACCCAGCAACGGCTGATACCCTTGCGGCAGCAACATGTCGTTTACACCGGCCATAACCTCGTTCGCCCAGGAGGAAAAGAGGTCATTAAACACGATCCCGATCGTCCTGGTAGCTTTTCGACGCAGATTTTTCGCAATCAGATTGGCGCGGTAATTCAAAGATCTCGCAGCGTAAAAAACCTTTTCCTCCGTTTCTTTGGAAATCTTCATCTGCGCCGCCTTACCGGATAGCACATATGACACGGTAGAGGGGGCGACTCCCGCCATCCCTGAAACATCTTTAATTGTTGCTGCCATAACCACCTGAATCGTTTAACTGAATCGTTTCTATAGAAATATTTTAACAGTTTTGACAAGATTAGTCAATAGGTTAAAAAGTCTTTTTGGGAATTTTTTTTTACTTTCACACATTGTAACATTCAAATAGAGAAGTTTCGTGGAATTGGACTATTGCAAAATCTCGCCGACGTATTATATTCCAAGTTTTTAAACTGTATTTCCGGTAATGGAATAAAGATTATGAATATCATCAGGCTATTGGTTCTGACATTTTTTGCGGCGTTCTTAGGCGGATTGCTGTTCGGCAACCCGACTGCTGATCCGTCGATCCGTACCGAATTGGAAGTACGGCGGACCAATAACCAGATGAATGGGCGGACCTTACTGTTCAAAACCAACGCTCAAACCCTGGTAAGCGAAAATGATTTACAGAAGGTCAGGCTTTGCCGACGCCATATAAACAGTTTTCTTCCAATCGCTGTAATAGATCGGAATAACAAGCCGTTGCCGGCTCCGGTCAAATATAAACCGTTATCCCTGTTACTCACCGGAATGTCATTCCGATTATAAAAGCTGCCAGTCCTGATATTCTTCCCCCCGCATCAACGGTGGCGGAGGAATATAAATTGCATTAAAAAACATCGGTGTGTATTGAGCAATCTGCCTTTACATGACCATTTCCGTACAAACTGCCGTTCATAATATCGTTTTATCCGCAGTCAAAGAACGGCGCAATTATAATTTAGGACTTTAGTAAAAATGAGACTGGTGAAATACTTGTCACCTGATTCAGTAGTTTTGAATCTGGATGTTTCCAGCAAGGCCGAACTGATCCGCTCCCTGAGTAGCGTACTGGCGGAAAGCCGTGCCGCCAAAGAAGCAGGCCTTAATGCCGAAACCATTGCTACGGCAATCTCCGCGCGGGAGGCCGAGGGAACAACCGGAATCGGCAACGGGTTTGCATTCCCCCATGCTCGCTTTTCCAATCTTAACAGCATCGCCATCGGCATCGCAACCTTAAAAAATCCGCTTGAATACGAGTCTTTCGACCACGCCCCGGTCAATGTTGTATGCATGGTAATAGTTCCAGCCCAGAAGCCGACCCTGGCGTTGAAAGTCATGTCTCTGGTCGCCCGACTGTTCAATGACAGGAAATACGGAGAAAAGATCCGACAGGCCAACTCGGGCGCAGACGTGCTGCAGGTCATGAATGAATCGGAAATCGATCTGGATATCTCGATCACGGCGGGCGACATCATGCGCGATCCGATCCTCACCTTTAAAAACGACATGCCGTTAAAGGAAGCCACCTGGCAGATGGCACAGTCGCGGATCAACTTTGTCCCAGTCCTGGACGACGACGGCAATATCATCGGTGAAATATCCTGCCTGAAACTGTTCAAATATGGCGTTCCCGACTTTTTCAGCCAACTGAAAAGCGTTTCGTTCATCTGCGATTACGACCCCTTCGAGAAATATTTTTATGAAGAAGCCCATTCAAGAGTTGGAAACGTTCTGGAGCAGGACTACTGCGTCATGCCTCCCAAAGCCACGTTGATGGAAATCGTCTTCCAGCTGGCCGTGAAAAACTACCCCAAGATTTATGTGGCGGATGGCCGCCGTCTTCTGGGGATCATCGATCAGTCCACGTTGATGGAACGGATCATAAATATTTAACTGCAAGGAACGCGGTATCATGTTACCTTCATTAAGCCCAATGACTTTATCAATAATCGTATTTGTCATAACCTACCTCTTTATTGCTTCGGAAAAGATTGACAAAAGCATCGCCGCACTTCTCGGTGCCTGCACAGTCGTCGCACTTCATGTGGCTAATTTCGAGGAGCTCATCCACAAGGTCGATCTGAATGTAATGGCGCTGCTGATCGGGATGATGATGATCGTCGACATCATGGCGACAACCGGTATTTTCGAGTGGGTGGCGGTGGTAATCGCCCGAAAATCGAAAGGAAACGTCATCCTTATCGTCGCAGAGTTTTTGCTGGTCACTGCAGTGATCTCCGCGCTGCTGGACAACGTTACCACGGTCATTCTGATTGCGCCGATCACCATTCTCATCACCCAGATACTGGAGATACCGACTGTCCCCATCCTGATTCTGGAGGCCGTATTCTCCAATATCGGCGGTACCGCTACGCTGGTCGGCGACCCGCCCAACATCATCATCGGCACCTCCTGCAAACTGAGTTTCAACGAGTTTCTCTTTCACCTTTCACCGGTTGTCTGCATTATCTGCGTACTGGCGGTAGTCATCGTTCTGTTCATGATGCGCAAGTCAATGAAAGCAGCGCCGGCAGCCATCGAACGCGTTGCCAAAACCCGTCCGGAACTGGCGATCATCGACCGCGACAATATGATCCGCTCACTGGTCGTCTTCTGCCTGGTCATAGTCGGCTTCTTTCTGAGCCGGACAATCGGCGTGGAACCGGGAATCATCGCCCTGGGCGGCGGCTTCCTGATGGCAATGGTCTGCCGAGTCAGCATCCACCGGGTTCTGGAAAAAGTCGAGTGGAGCACCATTATGTTTTTTGCCGGCCTCTTCGTGCTCATCGGGGCGCTGGAAGCCAACCACTTCTTTGAAATACTTGGAGATAAGATCGTTGCCTGGACCTCCGGCAACTTCGTCCTCACGGTCATGGTCATACTCTGGTCCAGCGCCATCTTTTCCGCCATCGTGGACAACATCCCGCTGGTTATAGCCATGATTCCGCTGATCAAATCGATCATACCCGTCTTCGCACACCAGATGGGATTGGAGGGAACAGACGCGCAAACTCTGGCACTGGTCAAAACATCCATCGAGGAACCGCTCCTGTGGTCGCTGGCATTGGGCGCGTGCCTGGGAGGGAATGGAACGCTGATCGGCGCATCAGCCAATGTGGTGATCTCACAGATCGCGCGGAAAAACAAATATCGTCTATCGTTCTGGGACTTTACCCGATACGGTCTACCGATGATGTTCTTCAGCCTGATTATATCCAGCTTCTACGTCTATTTCCGCTATCTATCCAAATAGACTAACATAATAAAGCACACAAAACGGCACAAATATTTTATATAAATTTGTGCCGTTTCTTTTTGCCTTTAGATATAATTCATGATATAATAAGACCTTGTAACAATAACATAATCGGGAATTCATGGATGAGTCTATCGGTTAAGGAAGTTGCGGAATTATTATCGATCAAGGAAGATACCATTCACACCTGGGTTGTCGGCGGTCGGATACCATATCATCGCGTCGGGGGCGAAATTTGTTTTTTCTCCAATGAATTGCGTGACTGGGCGGTATCCGCCGGACATAAGGTCAAGAAAGAATTCAAGGCTCATGTCTCACACGACAAAGGCAGTCTTGCCGATGCCGTCCGTTGCGGCGGGATCTTTTATAACCCCAGCGGCAGCACTCCCGAAGAACTGATCATTACCCTGATGAATTTGATTCGACTCCCGGAAGAAGCCGACCGCGAAACGGTTATGAATAAAGTACTGGAGCGCGAACGGATGGGATCGACTGCAATCGGTTCGGGAATAGCGGTCCCGCATATGCACCAGTCCCTGGGATCACTGGAACACCCCATAGTGGTTTGCGGCCTTCTCCGGCAGCCGGTAAATTGGCATGGGGTCCCAGTCAGCGTGATCTTCCTGCCCTGCTGCCCCAACATGCGCGTCCATCTCAATCTGCTGATGAAAATCGCCACACTGGGCAAAGACCCCGACCGGATGCGGCAACTGGCCTCATGCACTGTCGAGGAGGAGGTCATCAACCTCCTTGAAGGCGACAAACGTTAACGGATTATGCCAGATCACAGCGCATGATATAGTCATCCATGACATAGCCACAACCGATCGGAGAAACTACCGCGTCAACCACCATGAAACCGTTGCGGCGATAACTCTGCAACGCGCGCTCATTGCGTTTATTAACCGTCAGAATAACCGCTTTACAGCCTGTTTTACGCCCGTGGTTGATAACATGCCGCAACGCGGCACCGCCAAAACCCCGGCCATGGTATTCCGGTAGCAGATAGAGTTTATGCAGTTTTAAAATACCGTCCAAGTCGGGTGGCCCGTAGGAAATAAACCCGATCGGGTGGTTTTCGTAAATCAAAAGATCGAAACAGGTTCCATTGCGGTATTCGGCCGACAACACCTCCGGAGCATACATCGCATGCAACATGTAGTCGATCTGTTCCTGGCTCAGTATTTTCCCATAAGCGTCGGGCCAGATGCAACGTGCCAACTGCTCGATCTTTCCCAACTCGGTCGATTCAGCCGGGTTAATTTGGAGACGGTGCATTTTTACTTCTCCAGTTGGTTAATATAACCACCGCCAAGTAAAACATCGTTATCATAAAAGACGGCAGCCTGACCGGGCGTAATTGCCCGTAAACACGAATCCAGTTCAATATGCGCCTGATTGTTTTCCCCCGGAGTTACCAGACCGGGAACCGCACGGCTGCGATAACGCACCTGTATCTGCGCCCGGAATGAAGATTCGGGCGGCATGCCGCTCTGCCAGTTGACATCGCTCACGGTAAAACTACGGTACATCAGGTCGCCCTCATCGATAGAAACCGTAACCGTATTCCTCTGTTTATCGACAGCCGATACGTATGCCGGCTGCCCCAGCGCCACTCCCAGACCTTTACGCTGTCCCAGCGTGTACTGATGGATACCGGCGTGACGCCCGACCTTCTTCCCGGTCTTGTCGATAAAATCCCCCGGCGCCATTGCAGCTTTGAACAATTGCCGCAGACTCTCCTGAAAACTCTCCCCGGGAATCACAAAACAGGTATCCTGGCTGTCTTTTTTATTGTGCGTAACCAGCCCGGCACGTAAAGCCGCCTCCCGAACCTTGTCTTTGGTCAATTCGCCGATAGGAAAACGCAGACGCGACACCATTCGCTGCGGCAATCCGAAAAGGAAATAAGTCTGATCCTTGTTTGGGTCGCTGCCACGTAAGATCCGGGAAACCCCGTCCTCGCTGACAACCCGGGCATAATGTCCGGTGGCAACGAAATCAGCGCCGATATGATCCGCATATTCAAACAGCTTACCGAACTTGATCCGGGGATTGCATAAGGTACAAGGATTGGGAGTTCTGCCGCAGGCAAACTCATCCCAGCAGGGACGCAGGACCTGACGAACAAAATCCGCGGAATAGTCAAGGATTACATGCTCAATACCGATTTCACTCGCCACTTCGGCGGCATGAGCTTCATCTTCCAGATTGAGGCAACCGTCATGCGCGTCCGAAACCCCGGCTCTGAGCCGAAGGGTCACCCCGACCACATCGTACCCCTGCTCCTTATACAATAGAGCGGCCACCGAGGAATCCACCCCACCGCTCATGGCAACAATAACTTTCATGTTTCTTATCCCGGTCTTAATAATGGGGCGGCCGTTTGTCAGTGATGGTTTCCTGCACATTAAGCATTTGTGCCTGGAGCTTATCCACCGTTTTGCGCAAAATGTCAATTTCCTTCTGCTGTCTCGTCAACGCCTCGTTAAGCTGTTCTACCATTCTTTCCATGAAAGCTATGGTAGTCTCCTGTCGGCATATGCGGTCTTCCATCAGCACACTCCTGTCTATAATTACCATATAAGTCTATCGTATTGGTAGTCTTTTTCAAGCAGAGAGGAGAAAAAAACATAAAAAAAGCATTTACCTATAAATTGACGGATTGACTTTTTATCGTTGAAATCTTATAAAATTGGTAGTGACATAATTAGAAAAGGAAAAAAAGACGTTTTTTTTAGTTTCGAGTTTGTTTTTTTCAAATTATTGCCTAAAATCATAGAACTCATTTTTAATTTTAATTCCTGCAAAAAGGACTACAGAGGTATAAAAAGAGGTTAGTAGTAAAATGAAAAGGCTAGATTTCGATGATTTGGACGAAATGATTGCGGAACTGGAAGATTCGCTTGGTGTCGACACGGCGGAATATCTGGAAGAAGATTATCTGGACACCATCGGCGCGTTTGAGGACGATGACGAGTTCGATCTCGGCGAGTTCAAGGACGTGGGAGACGAGTTCAAAGATGAGGAGGACCTCGATGCCGAACTTGCCGCCGAGGAAGAATTACGTAAAAAACGCAAAGCGGAACTTGATGATCTCGACATGGACATCTCTCCACGACGCAAAAAAGGCCGCAACGATTTCTAATTTAGACTTTCCTGCCTTTTCCGATATTCTCGCGGAGTTTTACCAGTATTCCGCTTAAACTGCCGCGAGAAGTAGTTGCT
>QKAL01000031.1 GCA_003246475.1 Lentisphaerota bacterium | reverse complement strand
AACATTGGTCAGTTTCTGTTCGTTAGGAAAGTTATTGTTCAAATAGACTTCCAGTTCCGCCGATTTTAAAGATACGCCTATAACCACCATGGTCAAGGCAGCAACCATCACAGAGATTCTCATGGTTTCTCTTTCTCTTATATATTTATTATGATTTATAAATGGAATTCAGGAGGCTTAGAACAACGCGGCAGAACCGATGTTCTGGAAATAATCTCGAGGAACCGCAGGCCAAGCCGTTGCCCCGTTATATTCGGAATTTGCCGACATATTGACCTTCGACCACTCAAGATGCCCATCAACAAAGAGCAGGTTACAACCCGCTTTATGATTGTGGTGCGGTTTTAGATAATCGATATCGTTCATTGCCCAGGTCTGTACGCTCCATGACAATCCTTGCGGTACGGTTTCCGTCAATGCAACTTTTCGCGTCGGTTTGGTAATTTTCCACTTACTGTAGGCTACCCACGGATTAACGGGCAGATCCACTTGTGCAAATGATACCAGTGCCCCCAGAGGCATACTGGGACACAGGCTCTTCTGAAAGACTTCCCATTTGAAACCGGTATAGGGAACAATAAACGTAGCCCATGGCGCACCATCGCTGGGACGATAAATACCAGGTATGATACCGTTAAAGTCGTTTGCGTAAAACTCATAGCCATGCCCCATCTGCTTCATGTTAGACCCACATTGGATTGTCTTGGCGGTTTCCCGGGCCATATTCATTGCCGGAAGCAACATCGCCGCAAGAATCGCGATAATCGCTATAACCACCAAGAGCTCGATAAGCGTAAATCTTCTTCTCATTTTTCCTCTCCTACATTCATTGGGTTGTTATTATACATTTACCAGTTGATTCTCGAATCACTATTTCTGGACGAATGTTATGCTTAATTGGAAACACCCGTTCCTTGCCAGACAAAATTGCTTTGATGATGTTGATGCTTTCGCGCAGCTGTTCCGTATAATTCGATTCTATTGTAGTCAGCGCCGGATAAAAATAATCACTGTCGCAGGAGTTGCCGTAACTGATGACGCTGATGTCATCGGGAATACGGATGCCATGTTCGTGCAAAGCCTTAAAAACACTGAGGCACGGCGATTCGCTGATCACGAACATACCGGAAAAATCCAACTCATCCTTACTACATAAATTTTTTATAAAATCATACACCAATACCATCGGATTCTGCCCCGACCTTATGTTGGCATCGAATATCTTTACATCCACCCCTTGTAGACTGCAATACTCGGTAAATCCATTGATTCGATCGGCTACCGCATTACTCCAAGGTTCACTGTTGAACACGGCTAATCTCTGGTGCCCCAGCTTGATCAAATGGTCTGCCGCCATGCTCGCACCAAACTTATCGTCGCTATTGACCGTATTAACGTCAAGATCCTTCATGTTGCCAAGAATCAGATACGGTACGTTAAACCCGTTAATCAGCTGAATTTCCTCGGCCTTGATCATATCCACCGCCGGGTGGATAATCAAACCATCGATCTTCCGAGAAGGCAACTCCTTAATCATCCCGTCGTTCGAGTTATAATGAATCAGTTCAGCACTGATACCATATTCCGACTGCAAATTAAGAAAAGCATTTTCCAATTGAAGATATACACTGGACATCCAGCGCGGCAATACCAACGCAATGACCGGGGGGGCACTCGCCTTGTACTTATTCACCTCGTTGGTAACAAACATACCCAGACCGCTGCGCTTTTCCAGCAGACCTTCCTCCAGCAACGGTTCCACCGCACTCGTAACCGTGGCCTGACTAACTTCATACCGCCGCATGATCTCACGCACCGAAATGAAGCTGTCGCCTGGTTCTAGTTCGATCAACACATTCTTCAGATTTTCGTACAACTCTTCGTGTTTTGCCAGTCTTATCATTTCCGTATACCTTGTAATTACACCACTATTATACCGTATCGATACGCCAAAAGCAACAGTATTTGTTTAAAAAAACGTAAAATTATTTTCTCCCGGTTTGACGTTGAGCCTTTCGCCGTTTATCCTATTCGCCGAAACCAACATCAACCCCATGGCATCATGAAGAAAGATCAGATTTTCGCGCAACCGCTGGACAAGGTATCCGGCTTCAAATTCGACGACAAGGTGGCGAGCGTATTCGCCGACATGATCAAACGCTCCGTGCCCGGCTATGAGAACATCGTGTTCATGCTGAGGGTACTGGCGGAGCGCTTTGTCGTGGCCGATAGTAACTGTTATGATCTGGGATGTTCGCTGGGAGCCTCGGCGCTATCGCTTCAGACGGGAATCAAGCAACCCGGCTGCCGCATCTATGCCGTGGACAACTCCCAGGCAATGATCGAACGCTGCCGGGAAAATGTTGCCGCCGTCCCCTCTCCGGTTACGATAGAAACCGTTTGCGCCGACATCCGCGATATCGAATTTACTCGAGCCTCGGTAGTGGTGCTGAACTTCACCTTGCAGTTCATTCCGCCCGCGGACCGCGACGCGTTGCTGCGAAAAATTTACGATGGGATGCTTCCGGGCGGCATCGTCGTCCTGTCGGAAAAGATCACCCACGACAACCCGTTCACCCGCGAACTGTTGATCGACATCTATCACGACTGGAAACGTAGCAACGGCTACAGCGATCTGGAGGTCAGCCAGAAGCGTACCGCACTGGAAAACGTCCTGTTTCCGGAGACGTTCGACGCCCACCGCGCCCGACTCGAACGTATCGGGTTCCAGCACTGCGAACAGTGGTTCCAATGTTTCAATTTCATCTCCATGGTGGCGTTCAAATGAATTTCGACTATCAGCCGTTCCTGCAACTGGCAGGGCAGACCGCTCTTGCCCCGTGGTCGGAAACGCTCTACCGCCGCACCAACGAGGTCATCGCCGGACACGGCAACAACCACGGCGACTGGGACATGTGGGTCAAGACGCTGGACTCTCTGCCACGGATCAAATTCTCCTCCATCGACATCGACGCCGACACCATCCGCGCCGGGTTTCCGGCTGATTGCGAAGACGCCACACGCATCGAGATCCACGACACGCTGCAACGCCTCCACCCATGGCGCAAGGGTCCTTACGAGATCGGCGGCGTCAAAATCGACACTGAATGGCGCTCCGACTGGAAATGGAACCGGCTCAAAAACCACATTGCCCCCTTGCAAGGCAGAACCGTACTCGACATCGGCTGCGGCAGCGGTTACCATACCTGGCGCATGGCCGGGGCGGGGGCAAAACTGGCGCTCGGCATCGACCCCTATCTTATCTTCGTCATGCAATACTGGGCAATGCGCCATTTTCTGGGTGATCACCCGGCCTGGGTACTGCCGCTGGGCATCGAAGACCTGCCGCCGGAAACCCATGCTTTCGATACCGTCTTTTCGATGGGTGTTCTCTATCACCGCAAGTCGCCGCAGGAACATCTGGAAATGCTGCGCGGACAGTTGCGCCCCGGCGGCGAAGCGGTACTGGAAACGCTGGTTATCGAAGGCGGTTCTGACGACATTCTGATTCCGGAAGGGCGCTACGCCAAAATGCGCAACGTCTGGTATATTCCTTCGGTTCCGGCACTGAAAAAAATGATGCAGGATTGCGGTTTTGCGAATATACGCGCGGTTCATGTCGGCCCGACGACCACCGAGGAGCAACGCTCAACCCAATGGATGCGCTGGGAATCACTGCCCGACTACCTCGACCCGGCCGACCCGACGCGTACCATCGAAGGCCTCCCGGCCCCCTGCCGCGCCGTCATCCTCGCCGATTCACGGTAATCGTCAATACCGGACGGTACCGTCCGGATTTATGGTGATTCGACGGCCTTGACGGATACTGACAAACGGAAAAGTATGGCCGAACGGAAACCCCGCCACCACCGGACCGTCAACCTCAGAGGCAACACGGCGGAACACCACTTCGCGTTCTTCCGGCAGACCACAGTCGCGGAAAGTCCCGAACATCAACCCGGCAAGTTTGCTCAGCACACCGCATTGCGATAACTGCGTCAGATAGCGATCCAGCCGGTAAACCGGTTCAGACACATCTTCGACCATCAGCACATGCCCGGTCAAATCCGGCATGTAAGGCGTGCCGCAGAGGGTCACCGCCACCGACAAATTTACGGCGAAAAGCGGCGCGGTAACCGTTCCCGGTTTCAATACGTGCAGATTTTGCGTACCGTCCGGACGCATTAGTATTTCCGGTACGGAACTTTCCCGCAGGGCACGCGCGTAATGATATAAGGTATAGTCATCATGGGCCAAATCTTTCAACCGGGCACACATCGGGGCGGCAATCAAGGGCCCGCACTGGCGTGAATACATAGCCATATGAAGCGCGGTGATGTCGCTGTAACCGACCAACGGCAGACGGCGTGACTGCAACAGGGGCCAATCAATATGAGGAAGCAGATGCGCGGAGCCGAATCCACCGCGCGAACACAAAACCAGATCCACATCCGGTTCACACCAGCATTGAAGCAGATCCGCCAGGCGGGCATTGATCTCCGCCGCAAGATACCCCTCGCTGCTGCCGGCAAAAACATGCGGCATAATGACCGTCTCGATGCCGAAGTCATTAAGAATACGGCATCCTGATATGATCGATTCCTGCCCCTCGCGCCCGGCGGGAGCTATAACCGCAACCTTGTGAACATTTTCCGGAAAGGGATTATTTCTCATCGGCAGTGATCCTGTCCAGAATTTTTATGATTTTTTCAGCGGTTACCACCCTCATGCAACGGGCGGTTCCCAACGGACAAACGCGCTCAAAACACGGTGCGCACGGTTGTTTTTCAAAAACTATGGTCCAGTCGGCGGATACCGGCGAGGTCGATGAGGGATCGGTCGGTCCGAAAACCGCAATACCGCGACCGCCGAGAGCCGCACTCAGATGCATGATCCCGCTGTCATTGGCCACACAGATGGTCGAATGCACCAGCACCGCCATCAACTGGTGCAGATCGGTCTTGCCGCAGAGATTGTAACACTTATCCGGAGAAAGGCCGGCGCCGATCTCTTCGGCAATACGGCTCTCTCCGGCAGAACCAAGAACGGCAACAACGCCGCCGCGTTTGATCCAGTACTCGGCAATCTTATGGAAGTGTTCCGATGGCCAGCGTTTGGCGGCGCCGTAAGCGGCTCCTGCCGCCAAGGTCATGACCTTCGAGGATTTCAGAACATCCCCGACAACATCGCCACAGCACAACTCCCGGGCTTCGCCGATGGCTATTTTCGGCATTTCCCCCAGCCACTGCGGCGCACCAAGGGCATAAACCATGGAAAGATATTTCTCCGCATGATGCAGATTATTGAGGTGCTTATCCAACCTCGGAGGGTACTTGAAGCCGCGCGTCAGCAGAATGCCGCGCCCGCGGGCACAGGCGCCAAAAAGTTTTCCCACCCGGGCCAGGCGGAAATAGATGGTATCGCGCAATGAATTGTTGAAAAGAACACCGACACCGGCATGGAGCCGGTTGACACGCCGCAAATCGTCCCTGGTCCAGGCGTGGTGCGCCTTATGCAGGCAGATGATTTTGTCCACCTGAGGGATAGTACTGTAAAAATCGTGCAGCGCGGGAGGGCAGACAATAAAAAGTCCGCAATGTTCAGGTATGATCTTTTTCAACTGGACCAAAGCCGGCAACGTCATTACCG
>QKAL01000124.1 GCA_003246475.1 Lentisphaerota bacterium | reverse complement strand
GATATTCTTGCCGATGCTGGAACCGGGCTGGAGTATACGGTATTGTCCAGAGTTTATGATGGGCAGGGTCAATATCTGCTCTGTTCCTTACCACTTGTTTCGGCATTCGGAAAAGAGCCGGCAGCGGCATGGTTGACTTCAACATTGATCCGTTCGCTTGAAAGCAACAATACCCGGCAAACACAGAAAATATCCGTCCTTTATGCCTCCGATGCGACGACCACGGCATTGGGGAATCTCGGAATCACGTATACCCGGGATAATTTCGGAAAAGTCAGTTGGATCGATGCCGAGAAACTGGCTTCGTCGGCGATTGAAAAATTGAAAAAACTCGGCTCCGGAGATGTTGCAATTATTGCCGGAGTTGACGAAAAGAGCGCTGCCGTCATTGCGAAATTATGCGGCAAGAAAATTCGTGTCGCTCCCCAATTTGCTACCGGATTGCTAAAGAAAAACAATAACGATCCTCTCTTGGCCGGTATCAGTAATGACGACCTGTTCTGGCGGCAGAAGGAAGATTTCTTTCTTGAAGCGGCGTCCATTGTGCAGAATCGGCCATACAGCAGCAAGGACCAGTCCATGATCGATACCGCAATTATCGGTGGCGACGATGTACATATACCGACGATTCCGGGCGGAATTGCAATTATTCCGTTTCGCCAGGGTCATATTGTACTGCTTACGTTGAAATGGCGGGAGTTCATTAAGATTCATCCGGCGCGGGTATCCCGGTTGATGCTGACACTCCTGCACAACCTGGGCGCGGATACGGCATCTACCCGGAAAATCAATCGGGAATATTGCTTTATCAACATGAAGCCTCTGATGAACCGCGAATTCTGGCAGAAAAATGAAAAAACACCAGCCTGGTTTGGGGTTAAAGATGAAGATTTCCGTTATTTCCCGGTTAATAGGCCAGGGATCGATCCGGTTCTCAAGCTGCCGCAACCGCCGGAAGCATTTCCGAGTGCACCGTTGAATCTCGGAGGAATTGATTTTCAGCTGGTTGATCCCGATCGAAATCAGGGATACGGTTGCCTGATTCTT
Organism: Lentisphaerota bacterium; assembly: GCA_003246475.1. Taxonomy (GTDB): domain Bacteria; phylum Verrucomicrobiota; class Lentisphaeria; order Victivallales; family SZUA-371; genus SZUA-371. The sequence goes on along the minus strand of QKAL01000124.1, from coordinate 19,411 downwards.
AAGCCCGGTGAAAAAATTGAATTATCCGCCGCCGGTAAATATAACGGTCTATGGTTATTGGGAGCACTGGAACGCCATGCTGGTAATAGGGAACCAGTAGCAGAATTGATTTATAACTATTCGGATGGTTCTTCGGCCGTGGTTCCCATCCTGTCAAAGATTCATGTTAACGGATATCAATATATCCCGGACAGTTCTTCAGCGGTTTGCGCCTGGATGGGATACAGCTCTCAACGTGCGGACAACGTGTTGTGGTGTTGGCTGATGGCTAATCCCCATCCGGAAAAAGCGGTCGGCAGCGCAACAATAAAAGTAGGAAAAACTTGCGCGTTGGCCCTGATTGCCGCCACGGCGGAAAAATAATCACGCCGGGCATCGCCGGCAAAAGAATTGAGAGATAAAGGAAAACTCATTATGAGTAATTATATCGATGCGGCCGATTTTGGTTTTCTTCCGGAGGCGGAGGCTGAAAAGAATGTTATTGCATTGCAGCTGGCCTTGGATTATGGCGGCACCATTCGGGTCGACCGCCCCGGAACTTATCGTCTCAATGACACGGTAACGATCGGCAGCAATACGTCGTTGGAATTCGGCGAAGGGGTGTTCCTGCAGCGGGCCGCATGCTACTCCTACACGCTGGTCAACAAAGGCGCATTTACCCGTACTTATGACCGCAACATCAAGATCAGCGGGATGAAGTTGGTTTGCAACAATTTTGACCAGTCGTACCCGCAGAAGATTCCAGGGTTGAACGCCCATGTCGCGTTTTTTTATGTAACCGATCTGGTGATCCGCGATTTCCAGTGTCTGGATCTGCCCCATAAAGGGTTTTGCCTTCAAATCTGTACGTTCGAAAACATCCGGCTGGAAAACCTCCGGATTGAAGGTATGAAAGACGCAGTTCACCTCGGAAACGGTCGACGTTTTACGATCCGACATGGAATTTTTCGGACCTTTGACGATCCGATTGCCTTGAATGCCTATGATTATTCCAGTTCCAATCCACAATTCGGCTGGATTGAAGACGGGATCATTGAAGATTGCCATGATCTTGACCAGGAATCCACGACCGGATTTTTCTGCCGGATGCTTGCCGGCTCCTGGCGGGAATGGTTCCCGGGGATGGAGGTACGTTTTTCCGATCTGGTGGCCAGCCGGGGACGGATTTACAGCGTTAACACCAAACCGGATGGCATGTCGTATCACTCCTTCACGCCACCGATGCATGAGGGGGGAAGCGTCACGCTGGATGATGGCATTGTCTGGCGAATGGTTCAGGATGATACAACCCGTGACTGTGCCATCCGGAATATACATTTCAAAGACATCTTTCTCCGGAAAAAACGCGATTGCGCTTTCTGTATGTTACTGGAGCTAAACCAGTATGCCAGAAGCATATATCCCGGGGCCGCGATGCCGGTGATTCAGGATATTATTCTGGAAAATATTTTCATTGCCAATTCGATTCCAAGCCTGATCCGCAGCAATGCCGCCTGCAGTGTCGTGAAAGTTATCAATTCGGTCATTGACCGCAGTTCAGTAGACTTGGAAATATATCCAGAAATGTTCGGAAAATATCCTGTTGCCGATTTTCTGTTTTCCGGGACTACGTTCAGAGGCGGAAATTATCCGCTGATGCATTGCGAGTCGGGCCGGACAGTTCTAGTGAACATACAGAACAGCATTGCCGAATCCCGGAATGAACCGTTCCTGGTTGACGGAACGGTGGAAGTTCTCGGCAGCGACATCAAAATTACCCGAACCCAAACCAAGATGACTAACTAGAAAATACAAAATGAATTATTTTGCAACAAGGATATGTATTGTTCCGTAGAAAGTGGGAAAAATACACGTGTAATTTTTGATCAGACCATTTAAAGAATAATTATTGTCCATAAAACAATGATTTTTCATTGTATAATCTATCTTTAGCGCCGTTTTTAACTTCTTCCCCAACGTAAACTTAAACGCATTATTTGACAGTAAAAAATAGTTCTAAGACTGGTTTATCCCGTCTTTTAAGCGATCTTTGTGCTCGTTCTCCGGATCTGACTCCAGAGTGCAAAAGCGCCCCAGGGCACCTAGTCATTATGGATATCCAGGAGAGAGGATGTCTTGTTTATTTTATTAGATTTTCCCTCTATCACACGTAAAAATACAAATATTATTAAAACAAGAACAAACACCCACGGTTCAAACGTTATGATACTAGCGTTATTCAAGAATAATAAGATCCCCATTATGAAACAAATAAGTCGAAACCACCAACTATATTCCATTTTTATCAATAAGATTATGAAACAAACAACGCATATACTAAAGAGTATATAATTCATATTGCCTCACTTGAAGAATAAACCAGGTTTTGTCAAGTGTGAATATCCCCCTCTCCTGCCCGACATACATCCTGCCGTGCGCCATAATCCGTCAAATATGCCTCGCGCTGGTGCATATTACAAGCAACTTTCCCGGCGACATCCCTCTTAAATTTTGGAATTAAATGTACGCATAATTACAGACACTACCCGCCGTTCTGAATTTCACGCAAAAACGGAAAGATGATCCATCATTGAACCGTAAAATAAAAGAGACCGGCAAAAACACCGGTCTCTTTATTAACTGAGCATTACCTGCTACCAGTCCTTTTCCACATCCTGATTGCGATAGGCTTCCTTCATCCGCTCTTTGATGGCGTCGCGAAGACTTTTTTCCTCATTGGCCATGCTTTGCAGAACGGCATCAGCCTGGTTCTTATCGATATCCTTTTCCTTGCCGCGTTCCGCTTTGGCATCCTTTGCCTTTTTAGGCTGCTGCTGCGGCAGAGGCTTATCCTGTTGTCCTTTGTTCTGATCCTGTTTATCCTGCTGATCCTGTTTATTTTTATCCTTCTTATCCTGTTTCTGCTGGTCCTGCTTGTTCTGCTGCTGCTTATCCTGCTGATTGTCTTTATTCTGCTGCGACTGGAGTTTTTCAGCCGCTTTGCGCAGATGTTCTTCAGCTTTTCCGCCATTATCTTTTTGTTGTTCCTGTTGTGCCTTGTCCAGCTCTTTCTGAGCTTCGTCGGCCTGCTTTTCCAAATTCTTCTGATCCATTTTACCAGCCATATCCTTGAGGTCTTTCACCGCCTGTTGGGCATCCTGCCGCGCCTGGTCTGCCTGTTGTTGCTTATCTTGCTGGTCCTGCTTATTCTGTTGCTGGTCCTGCTTCTGCTGGTCCTGCTTATTCTGTTGCCGGTCCTGCTTATTCTGTTGCTGGTCCTGCTTCTGCTGGTCCTGCATATTCTGTTGCTGGTCCTGCTTATTCTGTTGCTGGTCCTGCTTATTCTGTTGCTGGTCCTGCTTCTGCTGATCCTGCTTATTCTGTTGCTGGTCCTGCTTCTGCTGATCCTGCTTATTCTGTTGCTGGTCCTGCTTCTGCTGGTCATTATTGGCCTGCTGCTGTTTCTGTTGCGCCTCCTGAGTCTTCTTCTGCGCTTCCTGCTGTTTCTTCTTGAGTTCTTCAATCTTTTTACGCATTTTTTCCACTATCTGACGGTCAAAAAGTAACTTCTGTTGGTTCTGCGCTATGTCGGAAGGAGCGTTAACCTGCGATTGCGGCGTTTTGACGGCAGCAGCAGCGGCAATAGCCTCGACATAAAGTTCCTCCGCCTTGTTCAGTTCGGCGTCGGCACTGTCAAGCAGCTGCAATGCCCCGTCGAGATTCTGCTGTTTAACGGTAGCTAGGCTCTGTTCCATCGCCTTGCGGGCCTGCTCGTGCTGCATTACGCCCAGATTCTGATAGGAGGATGCCTGGATCTTCTTGCCGCTGCCGTTCATATTGATCGCCTGACGGTACATCTCCGCCGCCTGCTGCGGATTCTTGGCCTGCAACGCCAAAGCCTGATTGTAGACGTCCGCCGGTGCTGTCATTTTTTTCACCCCTTTGCCGGCAGGGGCCTGTTCCGCCACCGGCGTTTCCGCTTGCAATTCCGCAGCGGGAGCCAGCGGCAACGGCTTTTCATCCGCCGGAACAACGTTCTGAGCATTGAGTCCGGTACCGCCCAGCAGGAGTAATACGATTATCGTGTTGAGTCCGGTCTTGAGCCGGTTATTGATCCTGGCAACCGTCCGCTCGGAGATGAGCAGCCAGAGCAGCAGCAATGCCAAGCCGCCAATCAACGGGTAATGGAACCTTTCGATCGGACGCGTCTGTTTTCCGTGTTCAAATTCTTTGGGGATCAACTGCTTGATGCGCTGTTGTACTTTATTGATATTGATCGATGCGGCGGTGGAGCGAGCATAGCAGCCGCCGGTCAGAGAGGCGAGTTCCGCCAATTGTTTTTCATTCAGAGAGCTCTTGACGTATTCCCCATTTTTATCCCGCATAAATACCGTGCCTTTGCCGTTTTCACCGGGCACCGGGATCAGTCCTGGTTTGAGCGGATCGCCAACGCCGACCACCAGCAACGGAATATCGAGCTTTTTCAGTTCTTCAACCGCTTTTTTACTGTCTCCGGTCAGCTCATCGCCATCGGTCACCAGCAGAATGGCGCGGTGTTGTCCTTCCGCGGCCTTGAATGCCTCGATTGCGTTATCGATAGCCAGTTGGATGTTGGTTCCGCCAACGGGAATGGTCGCAGTGTCCAGATCATTGAGATATTGGTTGAAAGTACTCTTGTCGCTGGTCAGGGGACATTCCAGAAAGGCCTGTCCGGCAAACGCGATCAGACCAAAACGGTCGCCATGGGACTCATTGACCAGCTGACGGACAAACCACTTGGCATGAGCCATACGCGATGGCTGTACATCCTGCGAAAGCATACTTTTCGATACGTCGAAAAGTACCATGATGTCACGCCCCTGACTACTGAAAGGCAACAGCCGCTGTCCCCAATAAGGCCTGGCGGCGGCGGCAAAAAGCAACAGTGTGGCAGCTATAAAAACAACCAGACGCAAGGTCCGCAGCGGCCGCGACAGCAGAATGAACTCCGGGTCGCGCCAACGGCTCCCGAGAACGGTTTTAAGGATTTTTTCGCGCCGCAAACACGCGGTTGCAATAATAATGCCCAGCAGCGGCAGCACCCAGAGCAGATGCCACAAAATATGGATGTTCAAGAAGCTCATTGAGTCGTCCTTCCGTTTTATGATCGGTTGCACTTTATAATTTGAAAGACAACCGAAAAAACGATTTGGTTCGCACCAAACGGAAAATTTTGCCAAAAAAATTATTTTATCAGCGAGCGCAGCCAAGCCACTTCCTGGGGCCACAACGTTTCATCAATAGTCTCAAGGATCAGCGGCATGTCGTCAAAACGCGAATCGTTCATGACAAATTCAAAGATCGCATCTCCCAGCAACCCCTGCTGCAGCGAGTGATGCCGGTCGACATGGCTGTCAAACGCGGATTTCGAATCATTGATATGCATGCCACGCAGATATTTCATACCGACAATCCGGTCAAACTCCGCAAAAACCCCGGCACAATCACCGGCAGTCCGCAGGTCATAGCCGGAGGCAAAGGTATGGCAGGTGTCAATACATATACCGACACGGCTCTTATCCTCGACATGTTCAATGATCTCGGCAAGATGCTCGAAACGGCAGCCGATATTGCTCCCCTGCCCGGCGGTATTTTCTACCACGGCGGTAACTCCGACAACTTTATCCAACGCACGATTAATGGTTTCAGCGCACAAACGGCAACCTTCGCTGTCACTGACCAGCCCCAACGTGCTGCCCGGATGAAAGTTCAAAAGCTTCAGCCCCAGTTGCGCGCAACGCTCCATCTCGTGGGTCAGTGAATCGGACGACTGGCGGCGTTTCTCCGGGTCGGGATGACACGGATTGATAAGGTAACTGTCATGCGGCAGAATATGTTCGGGCAAAATACCGACCGCCAGGCAGTTGGCCTTGAACGCGGCAATGCTTTTATCAGTCAGCGGCGGCGCAGCCCACTGCCTCTGATTTTTGGTGAACAGCGCAAAGGCGGTGGCGCCGATCGACCGGGCATTCAACGGAGCATTTTCGACTCCGCCGGAGGCACTCACATGAGCTCCAATATATTTCATAGAATTATCTCCCATTTTTTATTTAACAGTACCGCAATAGATCAAACGAACGGCATCCAGCCGCAACTGGGCGGAGGCAATGAATTTCTCCAGTCCCGCGATCTGCTCGTCAACAGCAAAAATCTCTTCGGCTCGAATCGCATCGTTGACCTGGCGGAGAGCCACCAGACGTTCCCGCTCCCGCCCAAGTTCCTGACGCATGTTTTCCGAACAAGCTCGCTTCAAAACCGCGGCATCAGCTTCCGCCATCTTGCGCTGGCGTTCCAGCATAGACGGCATAATCTCGCGCAACAGCCCCGGCGTCAGAAAACGCGACGGTAAAGGCGCCAGACGCCCGGCAAGGCTGCCGGACGGAAACTCCGCATTCATATCTTTAAGTTTATTATCAACAATCACCCGTAACGGCTGCGGCGGCAGAAAACGGTCGGGACGCAGTTTCGCCGGAGCAATGCATTCCAGCATGAACACCGTTTCCAGCAACAGCATATTTTTCCGGCATGGCAGATGGGCAAACACGCAGTTGCCGCTTTCTGAACCGCAAAACAGATCGACAGCCCCCACCACCATGGGATGGTCCCAGCTCAAAAATGCGATATCATCGCGGCCGAGGGCGTATTTACGGTCACATGACACTATCATGCCGTCGCGCGGCATGGACGGAAAAGCATCGGTCAGCAACTCATCGGGACGCAGCAGATAAGAACGATTCGACATCTCCTCAAAACGGATACCGAAATGGTCAAACATCTTCTCCATGAATTCCTGCAGATAACGATCACGGTCGAAGCGTTCCAGTTCCGACAGCAGCGTACTGACTTTATGCGGCTGGAAGGAATTGAATTCCAGCAATTTATCGCGGCCGAGCTCCATTTCCTCCTCCATCGCCAACCGGCAGGTAACGGTGGCGGAGATAAGCTCCCGGATTTTTTTCTGTTCCCCCGGATTCCGCATCGCCGCATCAAGACAACTGCGAAACTTCTCCATAACCCGCGCACCACAGGTCGGCGAATGCTCAAAAGCATCCAATCCCTCGTGATACCATTGAGCCAGCACCTCATCCGCTGAACCGGCAATATAGGGCACATGGATCTTGATATCCTCGGTCTGGCCGATCCGGTCAAGACGCCCGATCCGCTGTTCCAGCAGTTCCGGGTCAAGCGGCAGGTCAAAAAGCACCAGATGGTGGGCAAACTGGAAATTCCGGCCCTCGCTTCCGATCTCGGAACAGATCAGCAACTGCGCACCATCCTCTTCGGCAAACCACGCGGCGGCGCGGTCACGGTGAATAAGACTCATCCCCTCGTGAAATACCGCAGAGCGGGTATTGACATACAACTGCAGCTGCTCCTGGATCCGGATCGCCTTTTCCGGCCCGGAACAGATCAGCAAAAGTTTTTCATCCTGATGATCGACCATGAACTTCGCCAGCCAGCGGATAACCGCCGTGCCGTCGGAATCATTTTTGAGTCGGGCCAGACGCGCGCGGCGGCGCGGAAAATTACGCATGGCGGCGCGGGTATTGCGAAACATCACCCGTCCGATACCGTGCCGGTCCAGCAATGCCTGAATAAATTCGTCGCGCTTTTCCGGATCGGCGTATTGCACCAGCGCTTCCGGATCGCGCCGCAGCAACTGGTTGATAAAACGCTGCTCGTTCCGGTCCAACGGCAGATCTTCGAGCAGTTTGCCGGTGATCCCGGCCATACGCTGGTAGTGTTTGGAATCGCGGATAAAAGACTCCAGCGAGAAATAACGCTGCGGGTCCAGCAATTTCAACCGGGCAAAATGTCCTTCGCCACCGAAGTGTTCAGGCGTGGCGGTAAGCAGCAGTACAGAAGGTATGGCTGCCGCCAGTTTTTCGGCAAGAAGATATTCCGGACTCGGGTTCGGGTCGAACCAGCGCAGATGATGCGCCTCGTCGATGACCAACAGATCCCAGCCGGGATAGCTCAACATCCCATCGCGCGATTCCGCCTCCAGCGCCGTAGCCAGACTGCAAAGGCAGAACTGATTGTCGGCGAAAGGATTATGAACGCTTTCCTCCAACAGCTCCCGATCAACGATCGTCAGTGTAAAATTGAATTTGCGCAGAACCTCGATAAACCATTGATTCACCAGCGGTTCGGGAACGATGATGAGGACCCTTCCGGCAAGGCCGCGATGGATCATTGCATGCATGATCAGACATGCCTCGATGGTCTTACCCAATCCCACTTCATCGGCCAGCAACAGACGCGGCGCCCGGCGTGCCACCGCTTCGGCCGCGATATAAAACTGATGCGGAATAAGCTCGACTCTCGGGCCGCGCAAGCCGCGCAGAGGGGAACGCCGCAACCGGTATCGTACCTGCAACGCCTCCAGACGCAGGTCAAATGTCTCCGGCTCGTCGCCCCGCAGGGTATACAAACGTTCTTCCGGTTTATTGAAACTGATCTCGCCGGACAACATATTTTCCGGCACCGCCAGTCCATCGCCCTCATAAACCAGAAGCCCGCCGGACTCACCGACATGTTCCACGCGGAAATTGGTACCGTGCTGGTCGGCAAGCTGGTCGCCGGGAGAAAATCGTACCCGTTTCAACGGCGCGTTGGCCAGCGAATAGAGCCGCACGCAGTCACTGCCCTTGAACACGATGCTGACGCGCTGATGCTCGACCGACACCACCACCCCCAGCCCAAGTTCGGGTTCCATTTCACTGATCCAGCATTGTCCGGGAATAAAAACGCTCATGTTCCCCCTGAAGTGATTTCACGAAAATATAATCATCAAGGTACGGACAACCTTGCAAGTCATCCGTACCCCGTCTCTATCAACCGATAGAAATCCCGCTGGGCATGTTGCCGTCAATGGTAACGATTTTGAGGCCATCGGCGTTTTTCGCCGCCAGCAGCATTCCCTGCGATTCGATACCCCGGATCTTTGCCGGCTTCAGGTTGGCAACGATCACAATCGTCTTGCCGAGAATCTGCTCCGGCGCATAATACTGCGCCACACCGGCCACCAGCTGGCGCATTTCGCCGCCGACGTCGATCTGCAGTTTCAATAGTTTGTCCGCGCCTTCAACGCGCTCCGCTTCCATGACTTTCGCCGTTTTCAGCTGGGTACGGAAAAACTCATCAATGGTGATCAGTCCTTCAGGCATTTCGGTTTTGGCCGCCTGCGGTTTGTTTTCCTGCTTTGCCGGCTTGGCGGGCTTTTCCTGCGGCAGCGGTTTCGCCGCCGGCTCCTCGGCCTGAATGCGGAGGAACAGCGCAAGAATGTCATTCATCTTCAAGCCGCTGAGTACGTTTTTATCGTCGTTGAGCTGTGCGATATCCGGATTGGCGGCGGCTTCACCGGTCATTCCGAGCGCCTCGAGCAATTCGGTCATCTTGTGCGGCATCACCGGATGAAGCAGCGTTGCAGCCTTACGGAGCAGCTCGGCACTGCAGTAAAGAACGGTATTGAGCCGTCCCGTCTCGCCTTTTTTGGCAAGCGTCCACGGAGCGGTCTTTTCCATATAGCGGTTGCCCGCGCGGATCGCCTGCATCACGACTTCAAGGCCGCGATTGAGTTTCATCTCATCGAGCATCTGGGGAAGCTCTGCCACGGCACGGTCGATTTCCGCCATCAGGTCCTTCTCGTCTTCGCCATACGCCTCTGGCTGCGGGATAACGCCATTGGTCTGGCGCAGGGTCATCTTGACCACACGGCTGAGCAGATTACCGAGGTCATTAGCCAGATCGGAGTTATAGCGGGTCACAAACGCCTCTTCGGTGAACGAGGCATCCTGACCGAGGGGCATTTCAGCCATCAGAAAATAGCGGAAAGCGTCAACGCCGTAACGGTCGCACATCTCCATCGGATTGACCACGTTACCCAGCGATTTACTCATCTTTTCGCGTCCGGTAAGCCACCACCCATGGGCAAAGATAGACTGCGGCATTTCCACGCCCATTGCTTTGAGCATGGTCGGCCAGTACACCGTATGGGTGGTCAATATATCCTTGCCGATCAGGTGATAAGAAACCGGCCACCACTTTTTAAATTTTTCTTCGTCGGTCATGTAGCCGACGCCGGAAATGTAGTTGATAAGGGCGTCAAACCACACATAGCATACATAATCATTATCGAACGGCAGTTCAATCCCCCACGCCAGACGGGACTTGGGACGGGATATACAAAGGTCGCTGAGCGGCTGTTTGAGAAAACCCAGCGTCTCATTGGCACGGAACGCCGGCTGAATGAAGTCAGGATGCGTGTTGATATAGTCGATCAGCCACTCCTGATAGTTGCTCATGCGGAAGAAATAGTTAGACTCGACAATATTGTTGGTCGGGCGGCGGCACTCCGGGCAAAGATTACCCTCCACCAGATCCTTGGCAGTGAAGAAACGTTCACAAGGAACGCAGTAATGCCCTTCATATTCCGCCTTGTAAATCAGATCACGGTCAAAAAGATTCTGCAGAATCGCCTGAACCACTTTCTTGTGTTCCGGATCGGTAGTACGGATGAAATGGTCGTTGGAAATGTCCAGCTTTTTCCACAGTTCCTTGAAACGTACCACGGTGGTATCGCACTGTTCCTGCGGCGTCATGCGATGTTCGTCCGCCGCCTTCTGGACCTTCTGTCCATGTTCGTCGGTTCCGGTCAGGAAAAAGGTGGGGATATCGAGGCGGCGATGATAACGGGCCAGGACATCGGCCAGGATCGTGGTATACGCGTGCCCGATATGCGGTTTATCGTTCACATAGTAAATAGGGGTGGAAACATAAAATTTTTTATCGTTCATATATCAAGTCCCGTGGTTTATATAGCGAAAAAGCGATTAACGGCAACAGACGATTTTCGTTGCAATCTACTATCCCATATAATTTAACCTGATTTACCGATAAAAAAAGCTGTTTAAACAAAAAAAAATCCGAACAATTATCAATTCCGCTACTGAAAAAATTACATTCAATGATTATCTTAAAACTAAAGATGTTCTCTAAACACCAGAGGACTCCGGGGGGAATTACTGCAATGACCATGCAAAAGAAAATTATTACTATCGTTATCATTCCTGTATGTGGGCTGGTGGTATTTGTGCTGTTCAGCTTGTCTCATCTCCGCGGCATATCCGCCGGCATGAGCAGCGCTGCCAATAAAACGTTCAAGCCAATGCTGCAGAACAACATCCCGGAAATCAGCCGGATGAATATCGGCATCGTCACTTTACTCAATGCGGATCGCGATTGTTATCAGGCTCTGCTGGCGCAGCGTCAGGCCGTCACAGCCACCTCCGCCAAACAACTTAATGATGCCACCCGTGACAACAATGAAAACATCGACCAGGTCAAAGACCGGATGACCCGTACCTCACCGGTATTCGTTTCACCCGAAGCAAAAAAAATATACGCAGCGTTTCAGCAACACTACCAGGTCTGGCAGGAACAATCGCGCCGGATCGTCACTCTGGCGTTGATTGAGTTTCGCCTGCATCAGGATATCGTCGCAGGTTATAAGGATTTTGACACCATGTTCAATCCCGGACACAACGCTTACGATATATTGCTCTCCAGACTGCCGGCCGATCACCCACAAAGAAACAATATACTCGCAGCAGCAAAAAACACCGTACAAATATTCTATCTCATCCATAACTGTCAGGATGCCGCCTCACTCCCGCAACTCAAAGAGATGGGAAGAGCCATTGCATCGCTGAATATGGAGGTAAAAAAAGACCTGGAGCTTACGACCAAAAACCTCACCGGGGAAATGCTGTCCATGATATTGCCGATCAACGAGTTCTGGCAGAAGTGGCAAAAGCAGTGCCCGTCCCTGCTCGAACTGCTTGAAAACCGCTTTCTCAACACCGAAGAACGCAAAAAGCTCGAAGATATAGCTTACCAATCTTTTATCACCATGCGTACAGAAATTGATGTTCTCGGCGATATTCTGGAAAAAGACATCATCCGCATGGCCGAAAAAATCAATGCTTCCGGACGCCACTCCACCGCCGAACTCGACAGCATGTCAAAAAATATGGATTACACCATTTTCTTCAGTTCCATCCTTGGAATCGTGCTCATTGTCCTGCCTCTGGTCCTCGCCATTATTTATATCCGAAACATAATCCGTCCGCTCAAACACGCTGTCAACATCGCAGAAGCCATCACCGCCGGAAATATTTCCCAGGCCATGCAGATGTCTGCCGACGCCCCCCATAACACATCCGGTTCGCAAGACGAAATCGCCCAACTCGTCGGCGCCATGTCCACAATGACCATCAATCTCAATCTCCTGATCGGCGAAGTTCAGAAAACCGCCATCACCCTGGTTTCCACCGCCACCAAAATCTCTGCGTCGGCTCACGATCAGGAAGCAACGGTTAACGAGCTGGGCGGGTCCGCCAATCAGATTGTCAGCGCCACCCGGGAAATATCCTCCACCGCCTCTCAGTTGGTCGGAACCATGCACGAAGTCGCACACACCTCGGAAAGTACCGCAAAAATGGCGGAAGACGGACATGCCGGTATCAGGCAGATGGAACAATCCATGGATCAACTGGCCACCGCCACCTCAACCATATCGTCAAAACTATCCCTGATCAATGAAAAAACCGCCAATATCAACAACGTCATATCGACCATTACCCAAATTGCCGACCAGACCAACCTGCTCTCGCTGAACGCCTCAATCGAAGCCGAAAAAGCCGGTGAATACGGCAAAGGGTTCGCCGTCGTCGCCCGCGAGATCCGCCGTCTTGCCGATCAGACTGCCATCGCCACGCTCGACATCATCAAAATGGTCAAGGAAATGCAGTCAGCCGTCACTTCCGGCGTTATGGGCATGGATAAATTCACCGAAGAGGTCCGCCACAGCGTCCGGGAAACGGAGCGCATCAGTTCGCAGATCGAGTCTGTAATCAAGGAGGTTCAGGGGCTGCCGGGCAAATTCGATCTGGTTATCGACGGGATGACCCAGCAGGCCACCGGAGCGCAAGAGATCAGCGATGCCATGGTCCAATTGAGTGAATGTACCCGCCACTCATCCGAATCGCTGCACGCATTCAACCAGATCACCGCCCAGTTAAAAGAATCCACACTCAATCTCCAGAACGGCATGTCGGCATTTAAAGTCCACTGAAATGGCGCGGTTCCGTACTGACAATCCGTTTTTTCAGTTCAAATAACAATCCCAGCATTGCAAAGAACCAGGATATATTTTACATTACCATCAAGCAAATCAATATCAATCACTAATCCAGGGTCATTCACATGAGCGAGAAAAAGACATTGCCGCTGCATTCCGAACTCCCGGTCGACAAGACCTGGGACATCGCCGTAATCTACAAAGACATTGCCGCATGGGAAGCGGAATTCGCCACTATCGGCGAACTGCTCGACAATGCCATTGCCTTCAAGGGACGCCTCGGGGAATCCGCCGCCACACTCGCCGATGCTTTCCGCACCTGCGATAAACTGAACCGGGTCATCGAAAAAACTTATACCTATGCGCATCTGCTTTCGGACGAAGACACCTCCATTTCCTCACACCGCGCCCTCGTCGATCGCGCTTCCGCCCGTTATGCCGACATCAGCGGCGAACTATCCTGGTTCGAGCCGGAACTGCTAGCTCTCCCCGACACCCGTTTCCAGGAATATCTCGCCGCTCCGGAATTGCAGTTTTACCACCGGACCCTCACCGAGATCGCCCGCTCCAAGCCCCACACCCTTTCCGATAAGGAAGAACGGCTCCTCGGTCTGGCCTCCGATGTCCTGGGCTCCTCCAGCAAAACCTTCTCGCTATTCAACAATGCCGACCTTAAATTCCCTGTCATTGCCAACGAGAAAGGTGAGGAACTTGAGCTGACCCACGGCAACTACATCAATTTCATGGAATCACACGTGCGCGATGTGCGCAAAAACGCGTTCTGCGCGCTTTATGACACCTACTCCAGATTTCGTAACACGCTTTCGTCAACCCTCTTCGGAGAAATCAAGACTCACGCCTTCTCCGCCAAAATCCGCAATTACCCGTCATCGCTCGAAGCCGCACTCCATGGCGACAATGTCCCGGTCGCGGTATACGACAATCTGATCAGCACAGTTCACCACAACCTCCCCGCCCTGTTCAAATATTTCGGGGTCAGGGCCAAAGCGATGAAACTGGAAAAAATCGACATGTATGATGTCTATAATCCGCTGGTTCCGGAATGCCGGACCGAAGTCACTTGGGAACAGGCCTGTAAATGGGTCCGCGAAGCCCTCAAGCCCCTCGGCGACGACTATTGCGCCAAACTCGACAACGCCTTTAAACAACGCTGGATCGATGTCATGGAGTGCCGCGGCAAACGTTCCGGCGCTTATTCCAGCGGTTGCTACGACACGTTCCCATATGTCCTCCTGAACTTCACCGGCACCCTCAGCGACGTCTTTACCTTGGCGCATGAACTGGGGCATTCCATGCATTCGTTCTATTCCCGCGAAGCTCAGGACTACCATTACGCCGATTATCGGATCTTCGTTGCTGAAGTGGCCTCCACAACCAACGAACTGCTGCTGCATAATTATCTGCTCAACCACAACAAAGACAAAAATTTCCGTCTCTACCTCCTCAATCACCACTGTGACCAGTTCCGGGGTACGATCTACCGCCAGACCATGTTCGCGGAGTTTGAAAAACTGATTCACGAAAAGGTCGAAAACGATATTCCGCTCACCGCCGATCTATTGTGCGAGGAATATTACAACCTGAACCGTAAATATCACGGCGATAATGTCGAACCCGATCAACGCATCAATATGGAATGGTCGAGGATACCGCATTTCTACTATGATTTCTATGTCTATAAGTATGCCACCGGCCTTTCCGCCGCCGCCGAACTCTCCCGAAACATCCTGAGTGGCGACCAGGCAAAACTCAACGCCTATCTGGGATTCCTGAAAGCCGGTGATACCAAGGACGTGCTGAATATTATGAAGGATGCCGGAGTCGATCTTTCCACCCCGAAACCGATTGACGCGGCGCTGTCGGAATTCAGCGCAACCGTCGATCAGCTCGCCGCAGAGCTGTAAGCGTAAAATAAAAAAGCCCGCATTAAGTGCGGGCTTTTTTGTACCTGAGTTGTTTTTACAGGCCGACAGCCTGACGGACTTCCTTGAGAGTCTTGTCGGCAATCACCACCGCTTTTTCTCGTCCGGATTTGAGTATCTGTTCGACATAGCCGGGATCTTTTGCCAGCTCCTCGCGCCGCTTGCGAAACGGTGCAAAACGCTCCCACAGTATCTCAAACAACGCCTGTTTGGCATGACCATAGCCATAATTGCCGGCACGGTATTTCGCTTCCATCTCACTGACCTGCGCTTCGGTGGCGAAGAGGCGGTAGAGGGCAACCACGTTGCAGTTGGACGGATCCTTCGGTTCTTCCAGCCCCTTACAGTCTGTTACCACGTTCATCACAGTCTTGCGGATCGCTTTCTCCTGACCGAAAATCGGAATGGTGTTGTTGTAACTTTTTGACATCTTCTGTCCGTCGGTACCGGGAATCACCGCCACGCTTTCCTGAATCTTCTCTTCCGGCACAACGAAAATATTGCCATAGATGTTGTTGAAACGGATCGCAATGTCACGGGTGATCTCAAGATGCTGCTTCTGGTCTTTGCCGACAGGAACAAGGTTCGCTTTGTAAAGCAGAATATCCGCAGCCATCAGCACCGGATAGGAAAAAAGACCGTTATTGGGAATAAAGCCTTTGGCGATCTTATCCTTGTAGCTGTGGGCGCGTTCCAGCAAACCGACGGTGGTAATACAGTTGAGTATCCAAGTCAGCTCGCACACCTGAGGCAGGTCCGACTGGCGGTAAAAAACCGTCTTTTCCGGATCGAGTCCGCAGGCGAGGAAATCAATTGCCACGTTGAGGACCCGCTCCCGCAATTCTTTGGGGTCCGGCGAGGTTGTCAGCGCATGGTAGTCGGCGATGAAGAGAAAAGCTTCATTGCCTTCGTCCTGCATCCGGATTGCCGGTTGCATCATGCCGAAATAGTTACCGATATGAGGGATGCCCGAAGGCTGAATCCCGGATAATATTCTCATTAAAATTCCCTTTACAATAAATTACCAGTCAAATCCGACCGCATCTAGAAACGCTTTGGCGATAATCGTATGTCCGGTGATATTCGGATGAACCCTATCCCAAGCCAGAGCATTCGGATTACAGCATTTCAACACCTGGTCAAACGCCGCCTGGACATCTACAAAGACAGCATCATGTTTCGCCGCAATACGTTTTACCACTTCACCGTATTTATCCATCGTCGCCCGCATCGCGTCATTCCGATTAGGCTCAATATAATGCGGCGTCATCAAGACCAGTCCGCCGCCCGCAAGTTTTTTTCCTGTGCCGGCAAGCTCATCAAGCGTTGTTTCGTATTCATCAATATAGACATGCTGCTCAGTAATCAGAGGCATGTCAAATTGCCTCCAGACATCATTGACGCCAATCATAATCACCAGCCAGTCCGGTTTGAGATCAGCCACATCGGTCTGCCAGCGGGCCTTCAGATTGCGAACATTGTCACCACTGCACCCCATATTCACCACGCGAATATTCAGTTCAGGGCAGCACGCACCAAGTAAACCGGTGACCACATTGACATACCCCTTGCCCATGGGGTTGAAAAGCCCCTCTCCAACAGGCCTGACCCGTTCAGCATCCGTGATCGAATCGCCAAGGAACAAAAGTTTTGAACATGCCTGAATCTTCATTTAGATTACTTCCTCAAATTTACATTAAAAAATTAATGCCGTCTGATTAGACGGCAGAAAATCTATCGATGCGTTATTTAATAAACATCAGCAAAATCATCGCCAGTGCTTCCAGAGCCATAACCACTCCCATTATGATAATGACACGCTGACTTTTCTGCTCCTGTTTACGCAATAACTGCTCCTGAATCAGCATCATGTTAGCGGTCTGGGTCGCATTGACTGTGGTCTGCTGCTGTTTTTCCAGCTCTATCTCCAGGCGCATTTCCTCCAGCACCTTGCTCTTATTTTCAAATTCCGCGACAGCTGCGGCGAATTCATCCTGCTCCTGCTGCAAACGGCAACGCTCTTCCTGAATATTCCGTTTTTCTCGTTCCAAAGAAGCGAGTTCCTCCTCAGTCGGAGTCAACAGGCGAGGCTCGATCTGAATCGCACTGGAAGAACCGGTATTACTCAGAAAATCCACCGTTTTCAGACTGATGGAGCTGGCGCTGTTCAAAGGTCCGGTACCGGTGGAAGAGAACATTCCGACGCTGATCGGTTGCGCCACCTTGATGGAACGCTTTGACTCGGTCATCCGGTTGACAACATCGCTCTCCGGCTGAGACATCGAGACCGTACTGGTGTCGTCCTCATTGTCATCCAGATCCGCCTCAACCTGAAAACCATTGTACGAAAGAGTATCTTCGCCGTTAAAAAGATCAAGCGGATACATTGTGCCATGACACTCCGGACAGGTACAAGACTCCAGAGGCGACTCCGACTCGTAGATCGCCCCGCACTCGATACATTCCATCTTGTGGCTGGCTTCTACGGTCGCGGAACCATAATTATTTTTCTTCGGAAGCTGAGATCCACTGTCGAAGAAATTATCATCGTCCCAGCCCAGATCAGCGGAATCGCTCTGCGGTTTTGCCGGAGAACTGTCATCAACGGAAGAACTGATAAGATCGGTTAATGACTGTCCTTTCGGTTTATTATCCTCTGATTCCCCGCTGTCAACAGAACTGTTTTCAGTCTTTAGCAGCACCGGAGTCAATTTGATGTCCGGCGAAGAAGGAGTGACCTTACGATTCAGCTTCAGCTTAATCGCCTGACGTTCCGCTGCGGTAGAAGACATGGCACCGCCTCCGGATGCGTCAGGATTTGTTCCATCTTTATTATTGTTCTGTTCCAAGCTCATTGTTTTTCTATTTCTATAACACAATTACTGCCGTTAATATCAATAAGTTCTCTACCGTCTGCCGAGACAGACAAGAAATCAGCAGCCAGGGTTTCATCACAGATGTAATTTTTCTGTCTTTCCAATACCGGCACACGATCCCCAGGTACATTATAACGGATCACAATACGATCCGCAACTTCCAGACCACTGTCTTTACGCATATTCTGTACCCTGCTGATGAATTCCCGGATAAAACCTTCGTCAATCAGCTCCTGATCCAGTACCGTATCCAGTGCCAGAGTAATACCCGATTCAGTCGCAACCGTCATCCCTGGCTTCTCCTGCCGCTGTACAACCAGATCCTCAGCTGTAACCTCAACACTTCCACCTGAAAGGACAACAGAAACGCTGCCTCCGTCAAGAAGCGCGGAGATCTGCTCTTCGGAGAACTGACTGATTTTTTCAGCCGCCTCCTTCATCGATTTCCCCAGCTTGGGCCCAAGTGCCTTGAAATTGGCTTTAACACTGCGCTCCACCAGACTGGTCTCATTATTATCAAAAACAATTCCCTTGACATTCAATTCTTCAGCAATGATATTTGCCGTTTCTTCCAACATAGCCCGCTCTTCCGCGTCATAAAGAACGACAATCGCCTTGCGTAACGGCTGCCGGGTCTTCAATGAATGCTGTGTCCGAAGAAAACGTCCCAGCGATACGGCTTTCATGGTGAAATCCATCTGCTTTTCCAGATAAGGATCACGCCGCCAGGATTCCGGTTCCGGATAATCGCACAGGTGTACCGATTCGGGCATCTCCGCGGTACGCAGATTACGGTAGATCGCCTCGGTGGTAAACGGAATGAACGGCGCTGCAGTTTTGGCAAAAGTCAGCAACGCGAAATGAAGAGTCTGGTAGGCCTCCAACTTGTCGTCGTCATTCTGGCTTTTCCAGAAACGGCGGCGGCTGCGGCGGATATACCAGTTCGTCAGGTCATCGACAAACTTTTCAAACCGATTGGCAGCCTTCTGCAGATTATAATTATCCATTTCAGAACGGATTTCCTCGACCATCTGGGCCAAAGATGCCAGAATCCAGCGATCCAACGGATTCTTCGGATTGGCCGGTCCGGTCGCTGGACCAGAAGCAGGCACCCAGTTGTCAACATTGGCATAAGTCACAAAGAAACTGTAGGCATTCCACATCGGCAACATGACGCTGCGGAGGGTCTCCTTCACCCCGGTTTCGGAAAATTTCAGATCCTCGGCGCGGACAACTTGGGAACCGAGCATGAACAGACGCAACGCATCAGCCCCGAAATTTTTGATGATATACATCGGGTCGGGATAATTCTTCTTGCGTTTCGACATCTTCTGGCCATCCTCAGCCAGAATCAGTCCGTTGACCACCACATTCTGGAACGCGGGCTTATCAAACAGCGCCGCCGCCAGTACGGTCAACGTATAAAACCA
>QKAL01000043.1 GCA_003246475.1 Lentisphaerota bacterium | reverse complement strand
ACATCCTTGACTACGGCCTTGGCTTTCAAAGTGCCGTAAGTGCCGATCTGTGACACGCTGTCATAACCGTATTTGCCGCGCACGTATTCGATCACCTCGCCGCGCCGGCGTTCGCAGAAGTCAATATCAAAGTCGGGGGGGCTGACACGCTCGGGATTCAGGAAACGTTCAAACAGCAGGTTGTAGGCAAGCGGTTCGATGTCGGTGATGTGCGTCAGATAGGCGACCAGACTCCCCGCTCCGCTGCCGCGTCCCGGACCAACCGGAACACCGGTCTCGCGGGCATGGCGGATAAAGTCGGAGACCACCAGAAAGTAACTGCAGTATTTTGAACCGTCGATGATGCCCAGTTCGTAGTCCATCCGCTCGACGATCTTCTTATGTTCTTCGCTCAGTTTGCCGATGTCCGAACCGTCAAAATCGTAACGTTCCTTCAACCCGTCCAAACAGATATTCCGCAGATATTCCTTCTCCGGCAGGTTGGAATCAGTAATGCTATATACCGGATAATGGTTGGCCTCGGGAGCAAACTTGAAAGAAATATTGCATCGTTCCGCCACTTCGCGAGTATTGGTTACGGCCTCCGGCACTTCCTTGAAGAGTTCTTTCATCTCTTCGGGACTCTTGAAATAAAATTCCGGCCCCGGAAACGCAAAATGCCTAGGATCATCCAGCCGCGAACCGGTATTGATACAGAGCATGATCTCATGCGCTTTGGCGTGTTCTTTTTTGAGGTAATGAACGTCGTTAGTCGCCACCAGCGGCAGCTCAAATTCCTTCGCAAGCTCGATCAAACCCCGGTTGGCCCGGCGTTCCTCCTCCATGCCGTGATCCATGATTTCCAGATAGAAGTTATCGCGGCCGAAGATCTCCATATGCTCGCCGATCTCCCGGCGGGCCAGATCCATATTGCCATCCAGAATCGCCGACGGGATCTGCCCCCCGATACAGGCACTCAACGCAATCAGCCCTTCATGATGCTGCCGCAGCAGCTCCTTGTCGACGCGCGGTTTATAGTACATACCGTTGACATGCGCCTCGGAAATCAGTTTACACAGGCTGTGATAACCGGTTATATCCTTCGCCAGAAGCACCAGGTGGAAACCGCGGATATTGGGATTCGCGGGATTTTTGTCGAAACGCGTCGTCGGAGATACATAAGCTTCGCAGCCAATGATCGGATTGAGATTGTTCTTCTTGAAGGTATGGTACATCTCGATCGTGCCGCCCATGAAACCGTGGTCGGTCATCGCCACCGCCGGCATGTCATACTGCTGCGCCATCTTAACCAGTCCGCCGATAGTACAGGCACCATCCAGTAAACTGTAATGTGTATGTAAATGCAAATGGATAAAATCTGAGGCCATATAATATCTCCTTAAAAGTCAGGCAACCCCGCTGGCGTTTTTGTCATATGGTAATGTCGGCTCGTTTTGACCGCTTTTCAAATCCGCATCCCCACTTTTTGCCGATTATGTAACGGTGCTGCTGCTGTCATTTTCCTGCCGGACTACTTGAAAATGACAGATACATGTATATAATAGTATTTTTAAAAGAAACATGGAGCCTGTTGAATTGACCAGCCCAATACAGAAAGAGAATTATCGCACTTCCGAAATCGTTTCGTTGCGGCAAAACCCGGCGCAACTAGAACGTTTCGTTGCTTATTTCTCCTGTCACTGGGGCAATGCGGCAGTATATCGTGACTGTATGGCCGCCGGACTTGACTCCAACTCGCCTCTGCCTCAATGGTATCTGCTGGAAAATTTCACCCGGGGTATAATCGGCTGTGCCGGACTGATTACCAACGACTTCATCAGCCGCATGGACTTGTGGCCATGGCTTTGTGCCTTATATATCGACGAACCATACCGCGGCAATGCTTTAGGATCGGTGCTGATCAAACACGTAAGATCAGAAGCTTTCCTACTTGGATTCCCCAGCTTGTATCTCTGTACCGACCACGTCGGTTATTATGAAAAATACGGTTTTGAACATATCGCCAACGGAATTCACCCGTGGGGAAAAAGCTCCCGGATATACCGTTGTAAAACTGATGATTAACCAGAATACCAGGAGGAAACATCATGCAGATAAATATTTCCCCGTGCGGCCTCGTCTGCAGTAAATGCGATGCCTATCGGGCTACCCAAATGAACGACCCGGAAAAACTAGAAATGGTCGCCGCTGACTGGCGCAAACGCTACCAGTGTCCCGACATCAAAGCCGAACTAATCCCATGTGACGGCTGCATGACCGAGGGTGGACGCAAGTGTTATCACTGTGATAATTCCTGCACCATCCGCCCTTGCGCCATCGCCAAAGGGGTACAAATCTGCTCGGAGTGCCCGGAATACCCCTGCGAAAGATTGACGGAGTTTTTTGGATATGTCAAGGGGCAATCCGAATCCATGAAAAAAATGCTCGATGCCATCGCCGAAGTCGAATCAAAAATGCATTCCGCGTTTTAATATTTTGGGAGTTATGATAATTAATGAATGAAATAATCCGTACAACCGAACCTGATGATTTCGAGACCATTTATGAAATCATCAACGATGCCGCAATCGCCTACAAAGGCGTTATTCCGGCTGACCGCTGGCACGAACCCTATATGCCGCGCGAGGAACTACGCGGACAGATTGACGACGGCGTCATTTTTTACGGTTATTACATTAATGACCAATTGACCGGCGTCATGGGGATTCAGGACAAGGGCGAAGTCAACCTGATTCGCCATGCCTATGTGCGAACCACATACCGCAAACAGGGCATCGGCGGCAAAATGCTTAAGTTTCTGCATTCTGTATCCGACAAACCGATGCTCATAGGTACCTGGGCAGATGCATCGTGGGCTATAAGTTTCTATGAAAAACACGGATTCCGGTGTGTCACCGACATCGAATATAAAAACTCCCTGCTGCGCCGTTTCTGGAAGATTCCGGCCCGCCAAGTGGAAACCTCCGTCGTTCTGGCCGATAAACTTATCTGATAAGTCCCGGCGGAACACAATAATTATATAGCGGAGCGTTTTGTTCCTGCTATCCAAAAACCATCAAGATCATCAAAAAAACATACAGCGGAAAAATAATCCGGGATTTGTCTTTCCGGGCTTGTTTCTGGTCGGCTTGAATGCTAGATTACGGTGATTCAGAATGGGAGCAAAATTCCGTAATATGGAGATAAATATAAAAGAATGAGTGACATTACCGCCAAAGATATTCCGATTAATATTGAAGACATCATGCATACCGCGTATCTTCAATATTCGCTCAGCGTTAACGTCGGCCGCGCCATCCCGGATGTGCGCGACGGACTCAAACCGGTTAACCGCCGCATCCTTTTTGCCATGCGTCAACTGGGACTAACCAAGTCCCATTCCTATACCAAAAGCGCCAAGGTCGTCGGTGAAGTGATCGGTAAATACCATCCGCACGGTGACTCGTCAGTTTACGACGCAATGGTTCGACTCGCACAGGATTTCTCCATGCGCGAACCGCTGGTAGACGGCCAGGGGAACTTCGGCAGCATTGACGGCGACCCGCCCGCGGCATACCGTTACACCGAGTGCCGCATGGAGCGTCTCGCCGAAGAATTGCTCGCGGATATCGAAAAAGACACCGTCAACATGACGCTTACTTTTGACGAATCCGCCAACGAGCCGGAAGTGCTTCCGGCCCGTTTCCCGCACCTGCTGGTCAACGGAACCACCGGTATCGGGGTCGGAATGGCAACCAACATTCCCCCGCACAACCTTGGCGAAGTCATCGACGCTACTATCTGTCTGCTGGAAAAACCCACGGCAACCGTTTCCGAACTTATGGCTCACATTCCCGGTCCCGACTTCCCGACCGGCGCCTATATCTGCGGCCGGGCCAATATCCGCCGTTTTTACGAAACCGGACGCGGTTCCATCAAAATGCGGGCCAAAGCCGATATTCTGGAAAAAGACAATAAAGAACAGATCATTATTTCTGAAATACCCTACGCGGTAAACAAGGAAATGCTGGTAAAACGCATCGCCGATCTGGTTAACGAGAAAAAAATCGTCGGCATCTCCGGCTTGCGTGACGAGTCCAGCCGCCGCGTCGGCATCCGTATCGTTATCGACATCAAGCGCGGTGCGATGGGCAGTATCGTACTGAATCAGCTCTACGCCCACACGCCGCTGGAATCGGTCTTCGGTGCCACCATGCTGGTGGTTGACCACAACCGCCCCCGCGTCATGAACCTGGCCCAGGTACTCCAGGCCTATATCGACCACCGGTTGGAAGTAGTTACCCGCCGCGCACGTTTCGAACTGGAAAAAGCCGAAGCCCGCGCCCACATCCTCGAAGGTTTGCTCATTGCCCTTGACAATATCGACGAAGTAGTCAAAATCATCCGCTCCGCCCGCACCCGCGAAGAAGCGGCAAATGTTCTCGGCGAACGCTTCAACCTCACAAAAGCCCAGACCGGTGCTATTCTCGACATGCGCCTGCATCAGTTGACCGGTCTGGCATTGGAAGACCTTCAGGCTGAGTACGAAGAATTGCAGAAGACCATCAAGTACCTCCGCGAACTGCTCGCCAGCCGCGAAATGCGCCTCGGCGTCATCAAGGACGAACTGCTGGAAGTACGCCAGAAATACAGCAATCCGCGCCGCAGCGAAATCACTATCGATGAAGGTGATCTCAAGATCGCCGACCTCATCGCACGTCATTCCTGCGTCATTACCGTTTCCAACACCGGCTACATCAAACGCGTTCCCGCCGATACCTACAGCACGCAGCATCGCGGCGGCAAAGGAATCATGGGAATGGAAACCAAGGATGAAGACTATGTCGAACACCTGTTCAATTCCGACAGCCACGATCTGATCTTCTTCTTTACCGACCGCGGATTCATGCACTGGCTGAACGTCTACGAGATCCCCGAAGGCTCTCGTACGTCCAAAGGCAAAGCCATCGTAAATATGATCAAGATCGAACCGGGCGAAAAGATCAAAGCCATGCTCACCGTACAGGCGGAAGATCTGGAACATGACGATTATTATCTGGTCATGGCTTCACGCAACGGTTACATCAAAAAGACCTCGCTTACAGCGTTTAAAAATCTGCGCCGCGCCGGTCTGCGCGCCCTGACCATCGAAGACAGCGACGACCTGATCGGAGCGGCCATAAGCCGTAATGGCGACGAGATCATCCTCTCAACCG
Source organism: Lentisphaerota bacterium (assembly GCA_003246475.1). Taxonomy (GTDB): domain Bacteria; phylum Verrucomicrobiota; class Lentisphaeria; order Victivallales; family SZUA-371; genus SZUA-371. The sequence goes on along the minus strand of QKAL01000043.1, from coordinate 15,490 downwards.
CTCAGGGAATGGCCTGCCGTTTCGACGAAACCGATATCCGCCCGATGGGCCGTACCGCCCGCGGCGTAACCGGCATCCGCTTCAAATATGATGGCGATTATGTCGTCAGCATGGAAGTCATCAGCGGTCATGTTGGGGAAATCGAAGGCGAAGACGAAGCTGCTGCTGCCGGCGGACCGGAGATCCTGGTCGTTACCGACGGCGGTATGGGCAAACGCTCATATGTGGCAACTTATCGACTGACCCGACGCGGTGCCAAAGGCGTCACCAGTATCCGCCTCAATGCCGATGAGAAAGTGGTGGCGGCGATCCAGATCGTCAGCGGCGATGAACTTATCATCACCTCGGAAAACGGTCAGATGGTACGTATCCCGGTCGATGAGATCCGTACGGTCGGACGTGCATCTAAAGGTGTCAAGATCATGAGTTTCAAAGGCGAAGACCGTATTACCGGCGTCGCCAAGGTCGTGAAGATCGAAGGCGAAGAAAACGACAGTGAAGAAGGAGAAGGCGGTATCCCGCGTATCTCCCTCAGCCATATTGCCGATTCCGAGCCGGTCGAGGACAATGAAGAAGACATTATCGATGATGATGATATCGACGAAGATATTCCCGAAGACGAAGTAGAAGATGAAAACGGCGGAGATGACGACGACCGTGAATAGTCAGCGGGGGGGACGACATGAGTAAACTCATTAATTTTCTGGATCGGTCTCTGGATTGCTCCAGCACCAGAATAATGGGTATACTCAATGTTACACCGGATTCTTTCAGCGACGGCGGAAGTTATGCTTCCGTTGACGCTGCCGTTGAAACCGCATTAAAAATGCTGTCCGACGGAGCTGCGATTATTGATATCGGCGGAGAATCAACCCGGCCCGGAGCCGCCGAAGTGGCGGAACAAGATGAAATCGAGCGCGTCGTACCGGTGATTTGGAAATTACGTCAGAGATCCCGTGAGTGTATTATCAGCATTGACACACGAAAAAGCCTAGTCGCTGCCGCAGCGCTCGAAGCTGGGGCGGATATCATTAACGATGTCAGCGGCCTGAGTTGGGACAACCGGATGGCAGCCGTTGCCGCATCAACCGGTGCCGGATTGATCTTGATGCACATGCGGGGTTCTCCGGCCGATATGCAGTCGACTGAGAATCTGATATATAATGACGTGGTAAACGAAGTCGCCGATTTCTTGTCACAGGCCACAAATCGGGCCATGGCGGCAGGAGTCGACAAAAATAAGATCATATGGGATCCCGGCCTGGGGTTTGCCAAGGACCGGCAACGGAATCTGGAACTGCTCCGGCAGATCGACCGCCTTGCCGACAAAGGCTATCCGTTACTGGTAGGGCCGTCGCGAAAAAGATTTATCGGCGAGATCCTGGACGAACCGGATCCACAGGCCAGGGACTGGGGTACGGGCGGAGTTACGGCATATTTGTCCATGCGGGGAGTTGAGATGGTGCGAGTACACAACGTAGCCGCAATGTCACAGATGCTGCAGGTGCTTGATGCCTGCCGGGGAGTTAACTAACTAAGGGTAAAATGTATGGACATCTTTTTGACAAAGGCCGATGAAATCTACGTCTTTTTCATCCGGCCGATCTTGGAGATCGGGATACTTACCGCGCTGATTTACAGTATCCTCTATTACCTGCGCGGTACCCGCGGTGCCAATATTCTGGCAGGCTTGGTCATGGTCATGGCCCTGATGATCCTGTCAGACGTTTTGAGATTTGAAGTCATCAATTGGGTACTGGCTAATTTGTGGAGCATCCTCGCCACCACCCTGATCGTCATTTTCCAGCCTGAATTACGCCGGGCGTTTGCCCAGCTAGGCAGTACCTCATTCCTGTCACAGAGAAGAACCCGACGACGTGAAGCAATTACCGAAGTGGCGACCGCCGTCATCAACATGGCGAAACGCCGCATCGGCGCCATTATCGTTTTTGAACGCATGATCAACATGGGGTCAATCGTCGAAGACTCGATCAATCTGGACGTAAGACTCAACTCCTATCTGATTGAATCGATCTTCTTTCCGAACTCACCGCTTCATGATGGCGCAATCATCATCAAGGACGATAAAATTATCGCCGCCCATTCTATCCTGCCGCTGTCGCAGAATGAAAACTATGTCGGGGCTCTGGGTACCCGCCATCGCGCAGCATTAGGCATCACCGAAGAGACTGATGCGGTGGCATTGATAATTTCCGAAGAGACCGGAACCATCAGCATCGCCTGTCGCGGCCGACTCAAGCGTGACATTCCCGCCGACAAACTGGTTCGCTATCTGAGTACGCTGCTGATGATAAAAGACGGCGATTCCGACTTGAACAACACGGACATGTTTGAAGATGAAATGTCCATATTCACCAAGGATTGAGACCCATGACGGAAGACAATGGCAATAAATGGTTGAGCTGGATGCCCGGGATCATACGTCATGATTTTCTGCGGAAAGTCATAGCGTTGCTCTTTGCGCTGATGATGTTTTATACCATCTCCTACAAAGTCGGTAAGACCGTCACACTCCACGGCGTACCGGTCAATGTAATCATGCCCGCCGAACTCATCAACATGAACAGCTCCCCCCCGCTGGTGGATGTCACGCTGCGAGGCAACGAACGCTGGCTCTCCCGCATCACACAGGGAGATATCAAGGTCCGCGCAGAGGTGGACGCAAGCCGTTTTATCGCCGGTCAACCCTATAACCTGAAAATTCAGCCCGAAGACATTAAAACGCCGTTGGGAGTAAAAGTTGTATCGGTATCGCCGCTGGAAAGCTATATGATTCTGGAACCGCGCATTTCCAAGCCCGTAACGATAAAACCCAAGTTCGATTCAACCTCGAACCTGCCCCACGACTACGTGGTAGGCAATGTCAAGATCAATCCTGCAAACGCGGTAGTGACGGGCCCCAAAAGCGTAGTAGAAAAAATCGAGGCGATATCAACAGAGCCCATTCCGCTCGACGCAACGACTACCGAAAGCTTTGAGTATCAGATCAAACTGGCAAATTATCTCGGTGCCACCCTGACCCCCGACACCGTTACCGCCGAAGTTGAGATCATCAAGGAATATATCTCCAAAACATTGGAAACGCTGCCGATCCGTATCATGACCGGACTGGAATCCGCAAAATTCACTTTTGAATTCAATTCAACGCCCCACGTCAATGTCACCCTTTCCGGTCCCCGCGGCGTCATAACCAACCTGCGACCGGAACAAATCCGCCCCTATATCGATGTATCAGGACTTGACAAGCCGGGAAGTTATACGGTCGATGTCGGCTGCTGGATTGATGCCAAAGACGCGGAAGTAGTAGCCATCTACCCTAAACAGGTCCAAGTTCAATTGACACGAAAATAATTACCCAGCAACGTTGTACCATTTTCCGGGGTGGGAATAAAAATATCGACAAATATGGTAAACTATTTTTAAATTTTTTCTTGAATAACCACCCTAATCCGTTTGCATTCATACGGAAACTGCGTAAATTAAGTGTCCTTTGCCGAAAGCATATCGCATGAGTTGAATTTCCGACAAAGCCAAGAAAAAGTTTTACGCGTAATCATGTTTTTGACGCAGCAGAAAAACAACGGTACGTCGGCAATAAAATTAAAAAAAAGAAGCGGATTCTTTTTGCATGGATATGAATATGGTGATATTATTAGCAGATAAAATTGAATTAACAAAGATTAAGATAATTTTCAAATTGTTTTAGGAAGGGAGTAAAAATGACAAAGAGAGATTTAGTGGTTAAGATTGCGGCAGAAACCAACCTGACACAGAGTGATGTGGCAGCTGTGGTTCAGAAGACCCTTGATTATATGGCTGATGAACTTGCTGAAGGACAGAACATCGAACTGCGCAACTTCGGCGTATTTGAAGTGAAGATCCGTAAAAGCCGTAAAGGCCGTAATCCGAATGCTCCCACCAATGAAGTTGTCATTCCCGAGCGCGTCGTGGTAAAATTCCGCGCCGGTAAGGAGCTGAAGGAACGCGTTGAACGCATCGTTCCCAAATCCATCAAGTAAGTTGCATGGGTCTATAATGTAACGTATTCGCGTCCCCCAGTTGCGGTGGGACGCTTTTTCTTTAAAACATTTTTAATAGACGGAATTGTAACATGGCAAAGTCAGCTCCTCCTCCGGGAACTTCCGATATCTTTCCGGAAGAGATCAATCAATGGTATCTGCTTGAAGATGCCGCACGCGGTACGTTCCCGTTGTACGGGTATGGAGAACTGCGCACCCCGGTGTTTGAATACACGGAAGTTTTCCAGCGTGGTCTGGGCAATGAAACAGAAGTGGTTCAGAAGGAAATGTACACTTTCGAAGATCGCGGCGGGCGCAGCCTGACCCTGCGGCCGGAAGGTACTGCCGGAGTAATGCGGGCAATGTTGAACACGGATGTGATGAACGGCAACGAGCAGCGGGTCTTTTATATCGGGCCAATGTTCCGCGGCGAAAGACCGGCAGCTGGAAGGCGACGGCAGTTTCACCAGGTCGGAGTAGAAAACGTCGGTCGGATGGCGCCGGAGCTCGATGCGGAATGTGTCGCCATGTTAATGCATTATCTCGAGGCAGTCGGCATCAGCGATGCTAAATTGATGCTCAACACCCGGGGAGTTATGGAAGACCGAACTCCGGCGGAAGCCGCATTACGGGAATACTTTGCTCCTCATATTGCCGCCATGTGCGACGACTGCAAGGCCCGTTTTGAAAAAAATATCTGGCGGATTCTTGACTGCAAGGTCGAACAGTGCCAGCCGGTCATCGACGCAGCGCCGGAAGTCGTCTCATTTTTCAGTGAGTCTTCCCGTAATTATTTTAAAAGGGTATGTGAAATTCTGGACTCCCTGAATATTGCCTATCAGATCGAACCCCGTTTGGTCCGTGGGCTGGATTATTATGTTCACACAGTTTTCGAAGTCGTACATTCCGGACTTGGCGCTCAGACTGCGATTGCCGGAGGCGGACGCTATGAATTGTATCTGCCCGAAAATAAAAAACCGGTGATCGGGGTGGGATTTGCCGCGGGTCTGGAACGATTGCTCATGGTACGCGAAGCATTGCAATTACCTCCGCCGGAAGACAAGACCCCGGTATATTTTCTGGTAGGCATGGGCGAACGGGCAATCGCTTTCAACATGTCCCTGGCGATTAAAATGCGCAAAGCCGGTATGCGAGTCGTGGTTGAAGTGGAAAACAAGAGCATGAAAGCACAAATGCGTTCCGCCAACCGTGTCGGTGCCTGCAAGTCCATTATCTGTGGCGACAACGAACTTGACAAGAACACTGTCGTAGTCAAGGACATGGTCAGCGGAGATCAACAGGACGTGATTGTGGATGATTTGATCGCTTTTTTACGCAGTTAATCATTATTTTCTGCTCGGAAAGGCGATTGTAATTTGAAAAAAACAAAATATTGCTTAGTTTACCGTAATAATATATAACTATTTTAATGATATGAATATGGAGAATAAAATGCTGAAGAGGAAAAATCTGGTCTTTCTCGGCCCTCCGGGAGCCGGTAAAGGTACGCTGTCCACTATGCTGCTGGACGAATATCCGCTGGCTCATATTTCCACCGGCGACATCCTGCGCAAGGAAATCGCCAATCAGACCGAACTCGGACTGAAGGCAAAGGAATATATGAATAAAGGCCAGCTGGTTCCCGACGAAGTCGTTGCCGGCATGGTGGCGTCTCGTCTGAAAGATCAGGATTGCGAAAACGGTTTTATCCTCGATGGTTTTCCCAGAACCGTTAATCAGGCGGAACTGCTGGAAAAAGCTTTGCAGAACGCCGGGAAATCGCTTGATGCAGTTATCTACTTCAACGCTGACGATGAGTTACTGTTGAAACGCCTTACCGCCCGCCTGTCCTGCAAGTGCGGCGCTGTATTCAATAAATTGTTCTCTCCCCCGAAGCAGGAAAATATCTGCGACAAGTGTGATGGCGAGCTCTATCAACGCCCCGATGACTCTCTGGAAACAGCTCTGGATCGTCTGAAGGTTTACTACGATCAGACCCAACCGTTGATCGGTTACTACCAGAGCAAAGGACTGTTGAGCGAAATAGATTCTGCGCTGCCTCAGCCTCAGGCATATGCCATGCTGCTTAAGGGTCTTAACTAATGTCGAAACAGCCCGGTTTTATCGTTCATACTCCTGCGGAGATCGCCGGTATAAGGCTGGCGGCCAAAGCAGCTGCGGAAGTTAGAGAAAAACTACCGCGATTGGTTCAGGCGGGTATGAGCACACTGGCTATCGACCAATTGGCGGGGGCTCTGATTGCCGCAACCGGCGGTACCAGCGCATTTCTCGGTTATCACGGCTATCCCGCCCAGATCTGCATTTCTCTTAATGACGAAGTTGTACACGGAATTGCAAGAGCAAACCGGATCGTCAATACCGGGGATGTCCTCAGCCTTGACATCGGGGTAAATTTAAATGGCTTTATCGGGGATAATGCCACGACCTTTATCGTCGGCGGCAATCCCTCATCCGATATAGAACGCCTGCTGGTTAACACCGAAAAGGCGTTAATGGAGGGTTTGAAGCAAGCCCGTTCCGGCAACTACATACGTGACATCAGCGCCGCCATTGAACGGGTAGCGCGGAGCGCGCGCCTTGGAGTGGTGCGCGAATATGTCGGTCATGGTTGCGGGATCAGCTTGCACGAGCCCCCGGAAGTTCCCAATTTTGTCTGTGCCTACCGCGGTCCCCGTCTGGTTCCGGGCATGGTGCTGGCCGTTGAACCGATGTTCAACTTAGGCTCGCACAAAGTCTATACCGAATCGGATATGTGGACGGTGAGAACCGCCGACGGCAGTGTTTCGGCTCATTTCGAGCATATGGTTTTAGTTACAGAAAACGAACCGGAGATATTAACGTGGCTAAAGATGTAGTCAGAGTTGACGGCGTCGTTCGGGAGTTACTGCCCAATACCATGTTCCGCGTGGAACTTACCAACGGTTACATGGTACTGGCCCATATCAGCGGCAAGATGCGGCTCAATTTCATCCGCATTCTTCCTGGTGATACAGTAACACTTGAAATGTCGCCTTATGACCTTACTAAAGGCAGAATCGTCTTTAGAAAGAAATAACCTTAACTCCGGTACCGCGACTCATATTGGGTAATGCCGGAGTTTTTTATGAGGGATTATATGGCTTTATACCGTATAAGCATTCTTGCCGATAATTTCGTCAAGAAACCCGATTTGAAGGCGGAACACGGTTTTTCCTGTCTGATTCAGTCAGACCGGAAAAACATTCTTTTTGATACGGGAACTGATGATCTTTTCATCAAAAACGCAGCCACGATGAACATCGAGCTGTATGGTATAGATAACATCGTACTCTCGCATGGCCATTACGACCACACCGGGGGCGTTGACGCTGCATTAACCATTGCCCCGCGGTCTATACTGATTGCACATCAGGCGGCACGACTCCCGAAATTCAACTATACTCCCGGCAAACCGGTACGTTATATCGGTATGCCGGAGAAAACAATCAGAGCTCTTGACCATGCAGCTGAAGAACAACGGCTTGTTATCGTCAACCAGACAGAATGGCAGCTCTGCAACGGCATGAAACTATTATCGCTGCCGGAAGGTTCCAATCTCTCCCCCCAATGGCCTTTTTACCGCGAAAACCTCAACGGAGAAAAAATCAAGGACAAATTTGAAGACGAACTTTCTTTGTTGCTGGAAGGAGAAAACACCGCCTGCCTGATTTCCGGATGCAGCCATTGCGGACTCCACCACATTATTGAAAAGGCAACCCAAATATCATCAAAACCGATTAAATATGTGCTCGGCGGAACTCATCTTGACGATGCCAACGATGCTCTGTTGGAACAAACAACAGATATATTGGTCCGTTTGGGAGCCTCCTGTTTCTTCGGACACTGCACAGGGATGAACGGTTATGCCCGGCTCCAGACCAGGCTCGGAAACTTGCTGGCACCGCTGGGAGTCGGCAACGAAATAGATTTTGATCTTTAATTAAATCCGAAACAAGGCAGAAAATGAAAATTGCGGTCTTGAAACGGTTCACGGTCTATAACGAACTGGCGGCCGGACTGACAGAAATCGGCGCCGAAGCAATGCCCTACGACACCAGGGATGAACTGCATTCTTTGCTCGTTAACACCAATTGCAATAACGTGCTGGACATCAATTTCCATCCCGAAATCTGGGAGGAATGCGTCAACGCAGAAGTCAACTACAATGTATGGAGCTTTGATTCCGCCGTCAGCGGAGTACTGCGCCATGTCGATCACTCCCGATTGCGTTTGAACGACCGTTTTTATCTCTTCAACAGTACCGACTGCGAACAGGCGAGAAAATATCACTCCCAGGTCTTTTACCTGCCATTTTCTGCCGGACCGGAATTCTGCCTGCAACCGCGAAGGAAAAATTTCCGCTATGATGTGGCTTTCGTGATGAACTCATATGACGATTCCCGCCAGAAGGCAGAAAAGGTATACAAAGAACAACTCTCAACCGCCTCCGGCGATGCCGGAAAGCTGCTTATTCTGTCCCACGAACTCGGGGATATGATAATCTCGCGCCATCAACAGATCATCGACAAGGACAGGCTGTTATCATTCTGGCAGGAGGTAACCCAAGCATGTGGAGTCGATCCCTTGAAAGGAAGGCCGCAATCATGCCGCAATTTCCTACGCGGATTAGGACAACTTCTTTCCGCGTCCCAACGCGAAATCTGCCTGAGGGAGTTAGGCCGGACCGGACACGAAATTGTCGTATATGGCGACCAATACTGGGCAAAGATAGCGGACGAATACGAGAACATGACTTACCTGGGTACAGCTGATTACGCCAATCTGCCTAATATTTACAACTGCGCACGGATCAATGTCAATCTGACGCAGGTGCAGAACCTTGACAGCGTCCCGCAACGGATCTTCCACCTGCTTGCGTCTGGAGGATTTACCCTGACCAACGGTTCCCCTGCCCTCACAGACCTTTTTTCGCCGGAACGGCATCTGCAAATTTTTTCCACCTGGGCGGAGATGAAATCCATGGTGGATTACTTTCTGAAAAATGAGCGGGAAAGAATCAAGATAGCGGAACGCGGACATGAAGAGTTTATGAGTAAACATCAGATAAAAGATCGTCTGGCAACAATTTTTGTGTTCAAACCACAATAATGATTATTTGATTATAAAAAAAAGAAAATTTTTCAAAAAAAATATAAAAGGGGTATAAAGTAATCAAAAATTGGTCGATAATCTAAGAGTGTTGTCAGTGATGAATAAAAAAGCTGATGACAAAGTTCCGACGGCAAAGGAGTGTCACGGAATTAAAGAATTTAACTCTCTGACAAGGACGTCAGAGTAAAATCCAAAGGAATGGAAAATGAGAATTCAGAACAACACCGCCGCTTTTAATGTCTGGTCCAGCTATGCAACCAATCTGACCAAAATGCAGGCTTCCATGAGCAAGCTGTCTACTGGTCAGATATCCAATACCGACGACCCCGCCGGTGTAGGTATCAGTGAAAAAATGCGTGCCCAGATTGATTCCGTAGCGATGGCTCGCCAGAACACCGACAATGCAATTTCCATGTTGCAAACAGCGGACTCTTGGCTGCAGAAGATCAATGACCAGGTATCCCGCATGAAAGAACTGTCAGTCGAAGCAGAAAGCGGCACCGTTTCCGATAGCGATAAAGCGAACATCCAGATTGAATTCGCAGCAATGCAAGATGAAATCACCCGTATCACCTCCAAGTACACGGCAGCTGCCAAATACAATGGCATCTACCTTTTCCGTGGCGGCCAGGGAACCGCGGTTGCCAACGCCGACGCCGTTACTACCGGCAATATCACAGTTCAGGTCGGCTCCGACATCAATCAGAAGATCAGCTTGGATCTGAAGGATCTTCAAGTAACCAACACCTCCTCGATCGGTTCGATTCATACCTACTCATACAATCCGTCCACCAATGCCGTTGCCGGTTCCAGCCATGACAGCGTCACCTGGTCCAGCATCATCGACACCAACAAGATGAGCTTGGGAGACTCAAATGTTATTGGCAAGCTTGATGTTGCGATTGATTACGTAGCCAATGCCCGCGCTTCAATGGCGGCGCAGCAGAACCGTATCGAACAGACCAACAGCGGTTTGTTGGCTTATGAAGACAACCTGACTGCTGCAGAAAGCCAGATCCGCGATATCGATATGGCCCAGGAAACCACGAACTTCTCGAAGTATCAGGTCCTCACCAACGCGGCGAATGCCATGTTGGCCCAGGCCAATCAGCTGCCGCAGAATGTCCTCCAGCTCCTCGGCTAGAAGACGCGGTAGGCGCCCGGGGCGACCCGGGCGGCAATTGACGGTTTTTTTGAGAAAAGCATTTGAAGTAAGCCTCTATGTCGAGAGGTTTATGATACGGAGATTACGGTGTTTTTTTCCCGAAAAATAAAAGGGCGGGAAAAAAGTGCCGAGATCTTCTAAAAGAGGGTCCGGTAAACAGCCGGAGAAACAAAACCTCTGACAAGGAAGTCAGAGTAAAACACAACGGAGTGAGAAAAAATGCGTATTAACAACAACTCAGCCGCCTTCAACGTATGGTCCAGCTACAGCACCAATCTGACAAAAATGCAGGCATCCATGAGCAAGCTGTCCACCGGCCAGATTGCCAACACGGACGACCCCGCCGGCGTAGGTATCAGCGAAAAGATGCGCGCCCAGATTGATTCAGTAGCGATGGCCCGTCAGAACACCGACAACGCAATTTCCATGTTGCAGACTGCCGACTCCTGGCTGCAGAAGATCAACGACCAGGTTGCCCGCATGAAGGAACTGTCGGTTGAAGCTGAAAGCGGTACCGTATCCGATGGCGACAAGGCCAACATCCAGATTGAATTCGCCGCGATGCAAGATGAAATCACGCGTATTACCTCCAAGTACACGGCAGCTGCCAAATACAATGGCATCTATCTGTTCCGTGGCGGCCAGGGAACCGCGGTTGTTAACGGCGACTCAGTTGCGACCGGTAACATTACTGTTCAGGTCGGCTCTGACATCAATCAGAAGATCAGCTTGGACCTGAAGGATCTTCAGGTAACCAACACCTCCTCCATCGGTTCGGTTCATACCTATTCCTACAGCCCGTCCACCAACGCCGTTGCCGGTTCCAGCCATGACAGCGTCACCTGGTCCAGCATCATCGACACCAACAAGATGAGCATCGGCGATGCGAACGTTGTAGGTAAACTGGACGTAGCGATTGACTTCATCGCCAACGCCCGTGCCTCGATGGCGGCGCAGCAGAACCGTGTCGAACAGACCAACAGCGGTTTGTTGGCCTATGAAGACAACCTGACCGCAGCTGAAAGCCAGATTCGCGACATCGATATGGCTCAGGAAACCACGAACTTCTCGAAGTATCAGGTCCTCACCAACGCGGCGAACGCCATGTTGGCTCAGGCCAATCAGCTGCCTCAGAACGTTCTCCAGCTCCTCGGCTAATCGTTCGGCTGCATGAGAATTGGGAACAGAGCGTTAAAATCGCTCTGTTTCCTTTTTGCGTTTATATGGAACGCCAAAAGAATCGTAGAAAAGACAAATCGCCTTGCGATAAATATGAATACTGGCACGAATTATGCTTAAATTCATAATTAAAATTTTGTTATAATAAAATATCAGCGAGGTAAATCATGACAATACGCTTAGGCGGTATGGCGTCAAGCTTGGATACGGAAAGCATCATTCAATCACTGCTTGATGCCAGAAGCACACCGATAACCGCGCTCGAAGACAAAAACGAAGCGCTGGATGAAAAGTATGCGGCGTGGACCGAAATCGACTCCGCCATGTCGATATTGCAGTCCAATGCGACATTGCTGACCAATTTTACGACATGGTCGCAGATGACTCTTACCTCATCCGACGAAGATATTCTTAACGGGTCCGTAACTGGTACGAGTGTCGAAGAAAAGACCTTTAATATCACAGTAAGCAACCTTGCCGCAGCCCATCAGTACAACAGCGACGCCCAAACCAGTACCACCGCGGAACTGGGATTGAGCGGAGAGTTTACCGTCAATGGACAGGTAATTTCTGTGGATACCACGGATTCCCTGAAAACAATAATGACCAAGATCAACAACGTTAACGGTGACATGACCGGGGCCGGAGTAACTGCCAGCCTTATCGGTAACTCTCTGGTACTTACCTCAGATGAAACTGGGACCGCCAATACCATGACCATTGCCGATACTACCGGAACCGTTCTCCAGTCGCTCGGTTTTTTTAATGTAGGCAATGAAGTTACCGCAAAAAACTTAAATGCCACAATTAACAACGTCGCGGTGACCTCATCCTCCAACACCAAAGTCACCACTCTTGTCAGCGGCATCACGTTCAATTTTACCGGAACGGGAACCACGACGGTCACCACAGCCCATGATACCGAAAATGTCAAAACATTGATTGAAGACTTTATCACCTCTTACAACGATGTAATGAGTTACCTTGAGGAGCAGACCGCCGTAAGTGTCAGCAGTACCTCTAATACCGTGTCTAATGTCGGTTTACTGCAGGGAGATTCCCTTGCCAGCAAGATTCAAACCAAGTGCCGCTCACTGTTAACATCTATCAACAAGAATCCCTCACAGATGGATCAGGATTTCAATTGTTTGTACAAAGTAGGAATCTGGTTCAAAGATGAAAACAACGAGATGTCCATAACTGACGAGGAAAAGCTTGATGACGCACTTGAAAACAATTTTGACGAGGTCATGGCATTATTCCGTAGCTACGGATCCAATGGAGAGGGCCAGGGCGTATTCCGTCAATTCACCTCTTACATGGATCAGTTGACCGATTCCGCCACCGGGACTATCACCAACCGGAAAACCAATATCAACGACCAGATGGCGGCAAATGAGCTGAAGCTGGCAAAATTAAAAAGTCAGCTGGCTGACTACGAAGTCGATTTGTGGCAGCACTTTGCCCAGATGGAAACATCTGTATCTCAGATCAACTCGGCAAGCAGCTATGTGTTTTCCGCTCTCGGAATCAGTCAAGAGTAACCTTTCTGTTTCTATCGCGCCGCAGCTCTCTGGCTGCGGCTTTTTTTAACTTGTTACAACTTATCCGACTGCGTACCCCAAAGACGCATAAATTCTTACAGCAATACTATTTTTTTTGTTAATATTTTTCTCCTCCAGAGGCTGGAAATAATAATTTTTCGGGTCTATATTCATCCTGATTTAAGAAATTAAACAACTACATCAGGAAAAATGAATACATGAAACAGAAACTCCTGCTTGTCGCCGCCATTTTCTTTGGACTTTTAGCCTTTGTGCTTACCTATCAACAAATCGAACATGAACGCAATAAGGTGTTAGGTTTGACCAAAGACATTGCATTCGTCTCATTCAAACGCGCCATGGCCAGTGGCGAAGAGATCAAGGCTGACGACATCGAACGCCGCGATGAAAAACGTATCCGCCGCCAGGAGCTCAACGAGGTATTGTGGGCTCAGTCTTCCTCAATCATCGGCAGAAAACTCGACGTTCCGGTTGCCAAAGGACACATTCTGCAGTGGAGTGACCTGAAACCTGCATCTACCCGCAAGGAAGGTTTAACCTCGATCATCCCTATGGGATACCGCGCTGTAGCCATCCCGGTCGACAATATATCTTCGGTTGCCGGACTGATAAGGCCAGGTAACCATATCGATATAATCGGCACCTTCCGCTTTCCGGAAATGCAGGGAGACCGGGCGCTGGACACCCTCACTCTGACACTACTGCAAAACGTTATCGTTCTTGCAGTCGGCAATAATATGGGCAAAGCCTTTACCGCAAATGAAACCGTTCAGCGCAGTTATTCTTCCGTAACCCTGAGCCTATCGCCAAATGAAGTGGAAATGATTGTTTTCGCTGCGCAAAAAGGCAAGTTAACCTTAAGCCTTCGCAACTATGAGGAAACAGAAATTATGCGGACTCTGCCCAGTATAAACTTCCGTTATCTGGAACAGAACTTAAAAACATATAATCTGGAACGCGACAAAAAAATGCATTTTAACCGGGATTGATTTTCGGCGAAATATTAAATGGCAGTGACAATTTCAATGTATGAAATAATTATCAAACAACCGAATAAGACCGCCATGCGTGGCAAACTCGTACCTGGAGCCTATAAGATAGGATCGGGGGCGGACACCCATATCCAACTATCGGGTCCGGACATCTCCGCAGAACATGCCCGTCTCATCGTCGCTGCCGACAATTCCGTAAAAATAATCGACATGGGCAGTAACAACGGAACCTTTATCGACGGACAGAAGCTGATCCCCAATGAAACGGTTACAGCTTCGGTCGGATCAATTATCAGGGTTGGAGACATTGAGATTCATCTCCGGGGACCAACTGACTCCCCGGCACAGGTACCAGCCCAAGAAGACCCCAAGGAAATAGCGGAACAGCAGAAAATTAAAAACACCATCTCCGCAGTGAGCAAACACAAATCCACCGGGAATAAAATTCCACTGCTGAAGATATCCGGAATCCCGCCCGAATCTCGAGCACTAGTTCAGGAAATCAAGAAACATGCCCACATCGAACTGCTTAAACGCCTAAATTTGAAGCGAATGGCTGTTTCGGGAACCACCGAGAGCGAATTAAAGGAACGCGCAAAAAAGACTATTGCCGAGATTATCGGCGAACTGACCGTTCCACTTCCTCCGGGAGTTTCCAACGCCCAGGTGGAACAGGAAATGGTACAGGAGGCTATTGGCCTCGGGCCTTTGGAATATTTGATTCATCTTGACGACATTACCGAAATCATGGTCAACGGACCTGACAATATCTACGTTGAAAACAAAGGTGTGTTGTACCGGACAGATACGGCATTTGCCGACGACCACCAGGTCATGGCCGCCATTGAACGTATCGTCTCTCCGCTGGGGCGACGCATCGACGAAAGTTCGCCGATGGTTGACGCTCGCCTTCCCGACGGATCGCGAGTCAACGCAATCATCCCGCCGCTTTCTCTGGTAGGGCCGTCTATTACCATTCGAAAGTTCGCGAAAAAACCCTATCAAATCGAAGACTTGATCCGTTTCGGTTCGCTCAACCATGACATCGCCGAATTTCTGCGGGCCTGCGTCCAGATCCGCAAGAACATCATCATCTCCGGCGGTACCGGTTCCGGTAAAACCACACTGCTGAATGTACTCAGTTCATTCCTGCCCAACCGGGAACGCATCGTCACAATTGAAGATGCCGCGGAGTTGCAATTACATCAGGAACATATTGTTCGGCTGGAGTCACGCCCTCCCAATATTGAAGGCAAAGGTGAAATATCAATACGAGATCTGGTCCGCAACTCCCTGCGTATGCGCCCAGACCGGATTGTGGTGGGGGAGTGTCGTGGCGGAGAAGCATTGGACATGCTGCAAGCGATGAACACCGGCCATGACGGATCACTTACGACC
>QKAL01000045.1 GCA_003246475.1 Lentisphaerota bacterium | reverse complement strand
GTCAAAGGCTTGAGATATTCACGTCCTTTGAGAAAATAGTCCTGCTGGTACTCCACCAACGCGTTGGCGATCTTACGGATCGTCAACTGCCGCTGGATGATACTGTTAATCAGGAACACTCCGGCCTGGAGTTTTTCCTTAATATAATCGCGCGTCTCCTTCGGCGTATTGGGATCGTTGAGCAGCTCCCGGTAATTCTTGCTGATATAGAGGTTCGGGAGATGCTCGTTGTTCATACGTACGTTCAATTCGTCGTTCTCTTTTTCAACCGTCACCTCCTCCTTGATATACTCATGGGGGCTTACGGTATCCGACGCCAGGCGCGGATTCAACTTCTGGATCTCATTGATTACCGACTTGAGTTCCTCGATCGATATCTGCATCTTCCTGGCGACTTGCGGCAGGTGATTGGCGGCAATATCCTCAAGATATTTGTTCACCGCAAGATAAACCGGTTCCTTCTGCCGTCCCTGCCGCTCCAGCTGCAACAACAGCCTGCCGCGCAGATCCGGTGCGGCTACTCCCGGAGGATCAAGCTGCTGCACGATCCGGATCGCTTCGTTTACGGCCTGCAAACTTTGCCCGGAAGCCATCGCCAGGTCAGCGGGATGGCTGATAAGATAGCCGTCGTCATCCAGTCCCGATACAACCGACTCACAGCAATCACGCTGCGCCGGGTTGAGATCGAGAAACTTCAACTGCTCGAGCAGCGCTTCCTGAAAAGAAGGCTCATCGGTGATCGAATCCAGATAATATTGCCGCTTTTCCTCGGCGTCTTTTGAATACGTTGCGGAACCGCTGCCGGCACGGATATAGCGATTCTCCTCATCCAGCTTCATCACTTTATCCAGCCATTCGTCGCCGTCCACCATCTCCGGTTCCGGCTCGGCATCCGAACTCTTCTCTACTTCAAGAACGGGATTTTTTTCTATCTCCGCATTGATTGCGGCATCAAGCTCCAACACCGGCAGGAACAGCAACTCCAGCGCCTGAATCTGCTGGTGCGTCATCACCTGTTCCTGACGCATGGTCTGAAGAATATTTTGTTTCTGGCTAAGGTCCATTATTACTTCCCAATCACCTTGCTTGGATTATTACATATTCCCTTGATAAAACTAAGATAACACTCTCGATACCTTTTTTCAACACATCATACCGGAACAAAGCTAATATGTTATAGAAAAAAAAACAAACAGCCCCCCTGAAAAACAAAAACCGGAGCGACGCGGCATCCCCCCCCCACGTCTCCCCGGTTATTTGCGCCAGCAATCAGACCCGGATCTCTCCAAGCCCGACAGTCGCGGCTTCGTCGGCATAACGCGCCAGCAGCGGCTCGACCACATCGCGCAGAAATTCCTCCGCCTGACGCGGTGCCCGACCGACAAACGCATTCGGATCCACCAGCTCATCAATCCGGTTCTTTACCGCCGCAAATACCGGATCGTCCTTCAGCCGTTCCAGCAGATCATTGTCGGCGCCTTCTTCCTTGACCCGACGCCCAGCGTCCATTGAGTGAACCCGAATCGCTTCATGAAGATCCTGGCGGTTGCCGCCGGCGGCAACTGCCGCCATCATGATATTTTCCGTCGCCATAAACGGCAGTTCCGCCGCCACATGCTTGGCAATCACCTTCGGCCAGACCTGGATGCCGTCAACAATATTCGCCAGCAGCGACAGGATCACATCAACCCCCAGAAACGCTTCCGGCAGGGAAATACGACGGTTGGCCGAGTCGTCCAGGGTCCGCTCGAACCACTGCGAAGCATGGGTATCGGCGGCATTGGCGGGCAGCGACATAACATAACGCGCCAGAGAACAGACGCGCTCACTGCGCATCGGATTACGCTTATAGGCCATAGCGCTTGAACCCACCTGTTTCTTGCCGAACGGCTCCTCAATCTCCTTGAGATTAGCCAGCAACCGGATATCGCCGCACAGTTTATAGGCAGACTGCGCGATGCCGGAAAGCAGAGCCAGTACATAATAATCAACTTTTCGCGTATAGGTCTGACCGCTGACCGCCACCACTTTATCAAAGCCCATCAACTCGGCAACGCGTTTTTCCAGCGCCTTGCATTTTTCATGATCGTTGTTGAACAGCGCCATGAAACTCGCCTGGGTCCCTGTCGTCCCCTTGACACTGCGGAACGGCAGGTTGGACAGCTCATATTCCAATCGTTCGAAGTCGAACACAAAATCCTGCAGATAAAGACAAAAACGCTTGCCCACCGTGGTCAGCTGCGCCGGTTGATAGTGGGTAAATCCCAGCGTCGGCATGTCTTTGTATTTCTCAATCACACCGGACATGATCTGCATCAGTGCCAGCATCTTGCCGCGCACGATCTTCAACCCCTCGCGGATCTGGATCAACTCGGTATTGTCGGTAACAAAACAACTGGTAGCGCCCAGATGGATGATCGGCATGGCCTTGGGACAAAGCTCACCGAAGATATGAATATGGCTCATAACATCGTGCCGCAGCTCCTTTTCCTTGGCGGCGGCAGCCTCGAAATCGATATCATCCAGATGCGCCTTCATTTCGGCGATCTGCGCATCGGTAATATCCAGCCCCAGTTCCTTTTCGGCGGTCGCCAACGCGACCCAGAGACGCCGCCAGGTGGAATGCTTGCGCTGCGGCGACCAGTTGTAACTCATTTCCTCACTGGCATATCGGCCGGTAAGCGGATTCTGATAGGTATTGTTCTCGTTCACTATATCAACTCCAGTTCTTTAAGTTCTCACTTGACCAAATCGGAGTAATATAGACCGGAGCCGCCGACAAAGCAACCAAGCCGCCTGTCAATTCATGTTTTTAAGAGAAAAACGATCCTTTTGGGTCCTCGCCAGATGAAATGAACATTGCCAGTCCAAGATAATATGGAGAAAATTTTCAAAAAATGATTATGCCCTGAGCCGAAATAATTTCTCATACAGGAGTGGACTGTCCGCCTGTATTGTTCCATAGAATGAGGTAAAAATAGACCATATTTCCCCCTTTATAATTATCATCATCACGTTCTCGTTTCCATCCAGCATATAAAAATAGTTCCCCGGGCTGACATGTCGGTCATGGACAGCAACTGCCCCTCCTCCCCACGCAAATAACTTTTCTGCAACTTATCGTCCGCATCGAACTACTTCATGAGACTTATTGCATATTCTGAAGGACATTCTTTTATTGCTTGATAATAATCTTTTGCTTTTTTTAAATTTAATCCCTTCATTTTTGAAACCTTAACGTCAACAAGAGTTTCTGCATTAAATTTATAAGGTTGAATATACCAATCTGGGTCATTTTTTGATAAACGTTCATAGAAACCAATAAGCTCTTGGGGACATTTTCGACTATAAATCAGAGGAGCATAATTTATGACATCATTATGGATACCTGTTTTAAAAGCATTATCGACCCATCGATTGAAAGTTTTCATGATAGAAGGATTTTTTGAAATAACAATTAATTCTGCAATACGATCGTTAATTCCCTCAGGGGGACATGAATGTGCATAAGTCAAGAACTTTAAAAAATATTGTTCGTTTTCCAATGCAACCAATGCGGTCATGATTTTTGTTTGTTCCTCTAATTGTTCATATGAACGGGGAGGTTCAACAAATTTTCTCAATTTTTCATTTAACTTTATTATATTTCGGGACGTAACAATAGAATCACGGTGATATTGGCATAATAACAAAGCTAGTAAAACCACCAACAACAACGAAAGTATTATTATTATTATATTTTTCATAATGTTCTTATTATTCCTTCTTTTGGGTGTCATTGCCAGATTTTAGTAAGCCACCATTTATGAAGAACATAAATGCCTCCTGGCCAATATGCATCATTCCTTAAAACTGCTTGGAATAGAACTTCCCGATAATCTTCAGTTATCCATATATTGCCCCCATTTATGGATATGTTAGATTAAGATAATCGAAAAATGGGAGAAAACAAATGAGTCATCGTCAATGGAGTGGCAAGGAAAAGTTTCAGATCGTGATGTCAGGGTTGAAGTCATGGATGGTTTATTACAACGAGGATTATCCTCATTCCGCGTTGGGTTATATGACTCCGTATGAATATGAAAGATGGTTCAATGCGTCGGTTCACGCCGCATAAGAGTTCTTAAATGCAAAATCGCAGATTTTTACCCCTTATACGTAGTCCCGCGATTGCAAAATGGGGGGCACTACAATTCCTTCATTACCCGGCTTACCATTTCAGCTCCATTTCACCCTTCCCCAAAACCTTATATATTTTGCGATACAGTTATAGCAGTTGTCAAACTTTCGGAGAGTACCGTAATCCACACCAGACAAACCCTATTAACCCCGAATTATTCATGGCGCAAAAGACTGTTCCCGATTAAGTATTTTTCCATTATTACTGTATTGAGTAATAATTCCATTAAAGTTTATTGATAGCCTGTAGTTTTTAGTAACAGGCAAGTCTTTTTCAAATAAAACCCATTTTCCTTCATCACCTAAAATAACGTAATAATCAGAAGCATTTTTGATGTCGATGCATTTATTATTTTTCCTCACTGGGATTAAAAGAAAATCTTTGCCCAAAATAGTTATCGGTAGATTGCGCAAATCAGGCTTTTCTTGACTTTTAAGTTGTGAATATATAGCATATAAAGAACATTTGCGAAGTTTATATTCTGAGGGGGGCGAATAACCACTCCAGCCCAACAAATGGCGCCCTACTATTAATACCTGCAATAGTCCAAGAATAATTAATAATGTTAATGTTATTTTTTTCGCCATCCCATATTTTGAACTATTCATTTTAAAGGATCTTTATATATAATATTGGGGCATAATGTCAAAAAATAATTTTATGTTTCACTTCCTGAAAAAAATAACACAGAATGGCGTATTGTTCCATAGAATGAGGTAAGAATAGACCATATTTTCCCCTTTATAATTATCATCATCCAGGTCGCAAATATTTTATAAAAAGAGAAAAAAAGTGGATTCTCCCAATAAGGCAAAATTAGCTGTAACTTGACCTGAGGAAACCCCAAGGGATGATACACAGTGAAAGCATATTCAGCAAGTACATGTACTGGATAAATCATAATTTAAAAAATACCCGAAGAAGGTTGCCGTACTGGGGAGAATGGCTATGCCGTCTCAACATCACAGCATGATCATTGCCCCCCATAGGTCTTATTACATGCGGACTTGTTTGTCTGCATAAATCTTTTGCAGTCTCATCCGCACTGAATCGGCGTCATACTGATAACCGTGCGCTTCGATGTGATAACCAAAACGCTTGTCATTTTCCAGAATCGGCAACACTCCTTCCAGATTGGCCAACTCGTCGGCAACGATTTCGCGATACTCCGACAGATTGGCATCGGTCCAGTTTTTCCGCAAACGGAAAACCTTGCAGAAATTGGCGATACTGCGGAACGAATGGTAACAAACCGTGGCAGTGTTCAATTCTGACACTGCATGAGGACTATTCCCCACCGCCGACTTGAATTGTGTTAAACCTTCCCGCCAAATTGCGAATAGCTGTTCGAATCCGGCAATCACTTCTTCAATCGAATAACCGCTTATTGCAGAACTCATATCGTCGCCACGTTCATCGAGCAACCATGATCGGCCAACCGGTATGCCCGTCAACGGAGCCGGTTCCATGGGTAAAACAAATGAAAAGTTGGCAGGACCGGAATAGAGAAATGGTATCGAAAAGGGATAGCAGTCCATCGCGTTACCGAATTTCAGCCAGGCGGTCGCCACACCAACCGGATCGCAACCGGGAAAGTATTTGGCGGCGAACTCCCGCAAGGCAGTCTCACAATTATCCGACAATTGCCCGGTAAGGAAAGCGTTGAATCCGGCGGTATTGGCGGTGATCATGTTGCCGAAATTCCAGCACCCCATAAATCCGGTCAATTCCATCATCCTCACTGCGTCGGCTTTGGCAAACACGTTGCCCATCACCGGAAGGTTGGGGACGGTCGCCAGTTCGTGAGTAGTGCCAAATTGGAGTTTTGCCATGACCTGCAATCCGCATTGGCGGGCGGCTTTCAGCGATTTCATAAACTGCTCTGAGGGACCGGGAAAACCCAGCGAATATTCGTCGATGATACGTTCTTTACCCATGATGACTTTGCTTCCGCCGCGTTCAAAATCAACCAGCAGAATAACGTCTCTGGGCAACGCTGAAATAATCTCGCTACAAGGCGACGGAACATAGAAGGTCCACGACCAGTTCCAAGCTATGATTTTCATTTCATTCGAAACCGACCGGATGCCGTCATGTATCAGATTAATAATCTCGGCTACAACGCTTTCCGGTTTGCGTGCCGCACAGCGCGGGCACTGCATTTCCGCATGGGAAAAACTTCCATCCGCCAGCATGATACGTCCACGCCGCCCCCAGCAATGCGATGGATATTCCGAGGCGGTAATCATGATAATGCCGCCGAGATCGGGAACCTTTCGCGCCAATTCTGCCGCCGCCTGACGCAGATATGTCTTTACTTCATCGGACGATGTACATAACGACCGCAATTCAACGGTCACACCGCAATCGTCAACAATGTTTTCCGGCTGCCCTGCAACATCGGGGTGATGTTGCCAGAACATGGAGTCTGACGGCAACGCACGTGGCGGCTGGCAGTAGATGAACACCTTAATATTATGTTTGCTCGCACGTTCCGTCAAAACATTAAGCCGCTGTTGATGCAGTTCCGCATCCAGTCCGAGTTCCGGAAATACCGCCGTTCTGACCACACTGTTAATGTTGCCATGAACCCATATTGCGTTAAAACCGGAAGCGGCGATCGTTGCCAGTTCGGCATCGGTATAGACGTCAAGCGCGGTGAATGTTTCTTCCAGCCGCGGATCTACGACTTTCTGGAAACAGCCGAAAGCGCTTTGCGGGGAACGCCAGATACGAATCGTATCATTCATCAACAGCGACTCCATGTTTTACAGTTCAATCATTTTCATGAATTTTGACGACATTCTTTCAACGCCGTATTTCTTGACAATCACGCCGTTTTCCCAACGCAGACCGAAATCTTTTTCAGCAAAAAACGTGTCCACCTGGAACGTCATATTCTCCTCCAAATCGAAGGTTGATGTGGATTCCATCCACGGCTGTTCAACTTCCATCATGCCGATCGAATGACACGGACCATACAGCATGAACTGCCCGAATCCCTGCGCTTTGACCCATTCCTCATATTCCTTGACCACTGCGGAGGCGGCCTTGCCGGCCGACATCAAATCCATGGTTTTAATATGTGCCTGCAAACCGAATTCCGCAAGGCGTCTTTGATTTTCGGGTAATTTTCCAAACGATACCGGCAGTCCGACGCTTGAGGAGTAGCCGCCGACACGAGCGCCGATGTTGAGCTGGATGATCTCGTTGGCTTTGATTTTCTTGTCGATCGGACGGCAGATGGCATTGTTAGTACGAGGTCCGCTGAAACAATAGAGCGCATGGCCTTCGTATTCGCCGCCGTGCTTGTAGATTTCACGCTGGGCGATACCGATCACCTGAAATTCGGTCATTCCCGGCTTCATTTCGTTCAAGATCGCATCAACGGCGATTTCGCTGATCTCAAAAGCCCGACGCATGCAATCCAGTTCGGTTTCAGTCTTGACATAGCGCAACGGGAAAAAGACATGGTCGGCTTTGACGATTTCCACGCCCGGCAATTCGCGCTTGAGTGAGTCCATGACCTGTAACGGCGTAATCGCATAGCTGACGATCCCCAGTTTTTTTACCGATCCACAGCCTGACATTTTAATCACATCCGGATAATGCGCCACCGGAATGCCCGGATAGTTGGGTTCGGCAAATTCGCGGTACTCGATCATCTTGCAGATGTCGGGGATGACACTGCGACCACGAGCGTAATTTTCGCTTTCTGGTCCGATGATGAGCACGGGTTTGCCGTTGGCCGGGACAAATACGGCGGCGGCCTCAAAGGTCGGCCAGTATTCGGACAAATATCGGACGTTGGCAAAATCGGCTTCATTGGCATGAACCAGCGCGGCATCCAGGCCGGCTTCTTTCAGGTTCTGCTGAAACTTGGCGATACGATTGTAATACTCGAGTTTTTGAATGGCGTACATGATCAATCTCCTATGCGTTGATTTGTTTGGCTTGATAAAATTCGGCATTGAGTTTTTTCAGCTCGGTCAGCATCAGATCGAACTGTTCGGCGGCATACTGTCCGCAGTTTTTGATGATGAACGGATCGGGCAATACCGCGCCTTCACCGTAATGAATAAGACCTTCACGCATCGGCCAGAACTCCCAGGGATGGAAGTAGAAGCACAAGAACGGTTCGACATTTTTCCCTCTACAGAAATCGATATAGCCGTTTACGTGGCGCATCAGCTCGGCGGTACCGGAAGTACGGAACAGTGGCCACTGATCACGATCGCGGCCAAACTCATCCTGTGACACCATCGCCATGTCCGCAAAGTTCGGCAACTCTGTCAACCGCATATTCCCCTCCTGCGTCCAGTCGGCGGCATCAGGATGATAAGGCGTAAGCCGTTCCTTGTAAAAGTACATCGGATAGCTGGCGTCGGTCAAATAACCGAGTCCTTCCAGCGCGTTGACCACCGAAGTTGAGCCGAACAGCCGCGGACAACGGAACGACACCGGACGAACCCCGGCAACCTCCTCCACCCATTCGGTAGCGAGTTTGAGCCGATGCGGCACTTCTTCGGGCAAAATCGGCATCATGCCGGGGATCTCGAACAGGGCATCGCCAATGGTTTCGTGAAAAAGGGTATGACAGCCTATCTCGTGTCCGACCTCTTTGACGGCTTTGACCGTAGCAGGGTTTTTCCGCGCGGCATCACCGGTAAAATAAAATGTTGCCGTAATGTCGTGTTTTTTTAGCAGCTCGAGAATTACCGGCGTACCGTTGACCAGCCCGTCATACCATGGGGTCCAGCTGCCGATATCGGTTTCCATATCAAAGCCAAGCATAACTTTGATCTTTTTCATGATCACTTCCTTATTATTTCGCCGGGAATCTGAAAACAACCTTCCAAGCAGGCTGCCAAACGTTCCGGTGTTCCTTTAAAGATCAACGTTTCCGACCACAGCGCGCTGCTAATGCCGCGACCTTCTGCGTCAAGTTGCAATGGAGCTATCGTCTCAAGCTCGAAAAATCCCATCTCCCCACCATTGAAAATACTGTAGGAGTCAGCGGCGGAATATGGTCCCTCCGGTTGATCGTTGTCAGCAATGTTGAAATACATCCCGCCTTCCTGCCGCCAGGCTCGGCGAATGAACATCATATCCCGACCGGCATCATACGCCCCTATAATTTCCGGGTAAAAATGGTGATTCAGTCCGATTTGAAACCGCTCCATACCGCCCAGCGCCAAACGAAAATGATGAGAGTGGCATTTTAAACGGTTTCCGGGGTTGCCGTAATAATCGGAATTAATCGCGCCGCCGGCACCAGCACCAGTCCTGCCGAAAGCGATTACTCCATCGCAACCGGGAAACTGTTCCAACGTCCAGGCGCAGAACAAAGCCTCATGGAGCCCCGACGGCTCAACGGCGAGCAGCTCATCCAATGTACGACAAGCAACGGCTTTCAGTTCAAATTTGCGGGCAATGTTGCCGATATCCACCGGCATGACCAGACGGCGAAAATCCAATTGAATTATTGAACCTTTGCGATTATCCAGAAGAATGCGCTTACCAACGGAAGTATGGTGCGAACAAGTTTCAATGGTTGCAGTTGGTTGCGAATTGATTGCCGGTTGTACCAGCCACCCGGTTCCCGGCAGATAGTTGAAGGCATAATCCCCACCCTCCGGCCCCGGCCACAATGAATTACCGCCGATATTGTTAAAACTGTCCGGAGAGGGATTAGCCGCCAGTTCCGTGTTGAACCGATGTACCAGTTCCCCGTCCAGTTCGCAGAATACTCTGCCCTGCAGTCGATTGGAAATTCCGATTCCGCCGTCACCCGACGCCATGACCATTAATCCCGGATCAATATGACATAAAGATACAAACATGCCAAAGCCACCTTGTGTTATTAATAAAATTATAAACGCAAAAACCAATTAAATCAATAGGCAAAATCATATTTTTATCATATTTAATTATATCGTTTATTGAATTATTGAATACTTAATATAAAATAAAACATATCGATATAATTAAAAGGAGGCTGCAATGAATCGGGGTAAACCGGAAAAATATCTGGCATTGGCGGAAGAAATCCGGCAATACATTCAGAACAACAAATTAAAGAAGAATGATCCGCTGCCGCCAGAACGCCGGATGGCGGAGATGTTTGGTGTCAATCACCTGACTTTACGCAGGGCGCTGAAGTTGCTGGAACAGGAAAAACGAATATACAAGGAACCCAGCCGCGGCAATTTCGTCGGCGCCCGTCCCAATTCCGGCAAGGGACGACAATTGGTAGGATTGCTGTTTCCAGACCATGAAATATTTTATTACAATATCTTTGCCGAACTTGAAGAACGTCTGGTTTCCGCCGGACTGCACCCGGTAGTGCACCTGACTCATAACAGCCGTAAAAAAGAAGAAGACATTCTGGATTTTGTTGAAGAACAGGAATTTGCCGCGTTGCTGGCGGTTCCCAATCCCGCCTGTGCCGCCCGCTATGCCAATTTCACCCTGCCGCTGATCTGTTTTGACGTTCTGCTGCCGGATTCCAATGCCCCCCATGTGATCTCCGACGACTTCGAAGGGGCGGTCAGCGCCACACGACACCTGCTCAGCCTCGGCCATACCTCCATCGCTCATATCGGTAGTCTGTACGACCGCACCTCCGAACTTCGCCGTCGAGGACTGATCGACACCATGAAAAATCACAATATCGAACTGCCGCCATCCTTCATAAAATCACGGGAACCCACCCGGCAATGGGGATATGCCGCCGCCGCAGAGTTGTTCGGACAGAAGACACGGCCCACTGCAATATTCTGCGGAAACGACACCATTGCCGCCGGGGTTCGCCGCTACTGTTACGAACACGGCATATCGGTTCCAGGACAATGTTCGCTGATCGGGTTCGGCGATACGTCAGTAGCGGAAGACCTCGATCTGACCAGCATCAGCCAGCACACCGACCGGATCGCCTCTGCCTTGTGGAACCTTTTACGTCGTAAGCTCGATGGCGATGAAGTACCATCAGAAACCGTGATCCCGACCTCGCTGATACTGCGCAACAGTACGGGCAGCAACCATCAATTAAGAGATTAGTCATGCGAGAAATTCAATATTAGATAGACAGGCTGGATGTGGCTGCAACGACATTCTTCCCGCCACTGACGTTCCCTTGGGCCGTATATGATAATAATATACGCAACCTGGCCTATTGCATTTTTTCGATATGGCAGCATTGTATATAACAAATTAATATTAACTGTATCGGGAGAAAAAATGAAGTATTCACAGGTAATTATTTCAGTTGCGATGGCTGGGATTATGACAATGATGAGCGGATGTATTGGGTGTGAAGCAAATAACTCCGCGCCGCCACAGGCCTTACCGCAAACTCCGGCAGAAAACGATAATTTGCAGATGAGGATTGATTTGGAACAGGAAGGGGTATATCAGGATTATGTTTCATCTCTTGCAGCCAAAGACAAAATTTCCATTTCACATATCTTTAATTCCAAACTCAATCGGATTATCATGCGTTTTGATGTAGCAGAGATCAAAAAATTATCGAACGGGAAATATTGTTTTTCTTATAAACTTGGATTACGGGTTCCATTTGAAATGGTCAGGTCAGGATCGAGGGATAAAAATCTAACACAAAGTATCCAATATACTGAAGCAGGAAGTAACGCATCACTGACAATAAAACCGGGAGAACCGGTTTATCTCTTCGACAGCACCAATATAAGGGTAAAACTTACTTTGTCAGAACGCTGATCCACGTTTCCGGGAATCACGGTGCCGCCCCGGTGCGACGGCAATCTCCGTTTTGCGTTTGAACTTCCACGTGGAGCCATGTAAATTATCTGGAAAAACAGAAAAGGAATTACGCCGTATGAAAATACTTTTCTTTTCCGATGTTCACGGCATCCCGGCCAATCTTGAACAGCTTTTCTCCTGTGCCGACGATCTTCATCCGGATCGTCTGATTCTGCTCGGTGACGCACTCTATCACGGACCGCGCAACGGTGTCCCGGATCAGTATGAACCCAAAATTACTGCCGATATGCTGAACACCCGCAAATCTGATATTGTTGCTGTCCGCGGCAATTGTGATGCCGAGATCGATCAAATGCTGCTCGAGTTTCCAATAATGGCGGATTTTTCCGAAATCCTGACCGAAACCAGACGGTTTTTTCTGACCCATGGCCATCTCTGGAATGAAAAGCATCTGCCGCCGGTTCCGTCTGGTACGGTTCTGGTTCATGGACATACCCACATCCCGGAAATCAGGAAACTTGACTGCGGGATCACCATCTTCAATCCCGGTTCGATCTCACTGCCCAAAAACGGCCATCCGAAAACATTCGGGTTCTTTGACGGCAGCGCCCTTACCGTACGGCTCCTTGAAGACGCGTCGATATACCTCTAAACTTGTGTTTGACATTCGCCGCCAGCTTCGTGTATAGTTATACAACAGCGCAGGATTATCATACCTGAACAAGGGGAGCGGGAATGCATATGAAATCGAAATTGTTTACTCTGCTGGCGGGGACATTGCTTTCCTGCGGCGGAACGGCGGCGGAACGTTCCATGCAGATCGCATCGGAAAGTATTATGCCGGATGCCACGATACCTCAAAAATTTACGATGTACGGAGACAATATCTCTCCGGAACTGCACTGGGCGTGGATTCCCCCCGGAACAGAAGCTTTAATCGTCAGTTGTATCGACATACACCCAATTGCACGGCACTGGATCCATTGGCTCGTCATCAACCTGCCGCCATCAATCGATTCGCTCGCAGAAGACATCTCCGGCGGCAACCTGCCGGAAGGAGCGATCGAGCTGAAAAATTCTTTCGGCAAGCCGGGATATGGCGGTCCTCGCCCCCCCGCCGGAACCGGTTTTCATGAATATGTTTTTACGGTCTATGCCTTGAAATCGCCGCTGACCGGACTTGACTCCAGAGACTTTATTCCCGCGGAAAAACTGCAGGAAATGCTGAAAGACAAACTTCTCGCCAAAGCGTCTTTCAGCGCGAAATACAGGAAATAAACGTCATCAGGACATTACCCGGAGGCTCAGGCAAAGTCTTTCAGGCAAACAGG
The DNA here is from genome assembly GCA_003246475.1 of Lentisphaerota bacterium. Classification (GTDB taxonomy): domain Bacteria; phylum Verrucomicrobiota; class Lentisphaeria; order Victivallales; family SZUA-371; genus SZUA-371. The sequence goes on along the minus strand of QKAL01000045.1, from coordinate 7,437 downwards.
AGCAACAGCGCCACCGGAAAACGCAATCAGGTTGCGCCGTCCGGGAATTAACTCGATTTGCTGTCCGCCAAAAGAGAAAACACCCGGAACCCCGGCAGGCAGTTCGATTTCCGCACTCATGCCTTCAGTCGTCTTACGAATCGAAGTTTTGATAAAGCCGCCATCAGGGTGCGGCATGATACCGCTCAACCAGGACAACGGCCCGGTATGGGGCTCAATCCGTACCTCACGAAATCCCTCCACGGCAGGACGTATGCCCAGCATGGTGGCGTAAAAATGGAAGAGCGGGTGCGAGCTCCAGGCATGGCAGTCGGAACGGCTTGGCTCGGGACGTTCCAACAGGGTTTTGAGATTATTTGACTCAAAGGCATACCATTCGCGAAGGCGTTGCCAGATAAGCTCGTCAAGCCCCAACTCCCGGCAGGTCTCAAACCAGTAATGCGAAAAATAAACCGTACACGGGATCAGCGTATTGGATTTTGCCAGGGAAAGACGCAATCGCTCGCGGTACCGCCCCGGAAGTACTCCGGAAAGAACCGCCATGCACTGTACGTGTTCCGAAAAGGAATCATGACGTATCGTGTCGGCAAACAGACCCCGTTCGTTATTCCAGAAACGTTCGATAAGAACCCGTGCCATTGCCTCTGCCCGGCTCCGGTAATATACCGCAAGCTCCGTATCACCACAAATGCGGCACAGCTCCGCCAGACGAACCACGGCATAACACCACATCCAGTTGAGTATCCCGCTAATGCCCTTTTCCCCATCAGGAGGAACTCCATACGGCCAATCGCCGGCCCAGTCGATGAAGTTCCATGTCCGCATGTTCGCCAGCATTCCCGCCTGATTGCGGAAGGGCTCAAATGCGTCGATGATTCCCCTGGCCACCGGCAACAGCTTCCTGATCAACCCCTTACCGTCACGCCACATGGCATAATCATGCAGCATCCCGATATAAAGCAGAGAAAAACCAGGAATCAGCTGTGGAACATGCGAGGGATAACGTGACAACAGCATTCCCGAATTGTGGCGCCCGGCCGCAAACATCCGCAAAGCCTTTTCAGGCAACCTGGCATCGCGGGACAGGGTATAGGTCAAAAGCATTTGCAACCGGGTGTCACCGATATACATAAGCTGTTCGTAATACGGGCAATCCACATAGGTATCGTGCATGCACATCTCTAAGGTGCGGCGGCAGAGGACACTCAGACTATTGAGCTGTTCGCTGGAAGAGTTGCGGGAAGTCATGTTTTCCAGCGGATATCGCGTTTCCTGCAGCCCAAGCCGGAAAAACGTCAGCGGGTCGTCAGCAGTAACCACCGACAACATTAAAAAACGTCCGGATTTCCAATTGTGCGCATAAAAACGCTGCTTCTCTCCTCCCGATGAGATAAAAACATCTTTCAGGCCGATAAAATACTTGTTACGCCATTCCGTCCGGTCCCCTTTCGGCCCATCCTGCCGGTTTTCCAGAAAAAGCGCTTCGGCCCAGCTCAGGGTTATTTCCGCGCCGTTACCACCGGAAACCATAAGATCGGGATAGGCACAATAGTAGTCCGGCAAGGTAATCAGGCACCGTACTTGGGAATGTGCCGGAATTTCGACCGGCACACCTTCAGCAAGTCCCTGCCAGGATTTTTTTTGCGGTTCGATGCTTTCCGACGGATCCCAGAAAATATCCGTTCCGCCCGAGACCTGAAGTACCTGCCAATCGGTAATGGGACGGCTGATTTTTTCAGGAAGAGTCGCCGGATGCAGCAGATAGGGCCAACGGTACTCATTACAGCTTTCGGCATTCGCTCCGGGATAGAGGATTTTGGGAACCATCCACCCATCCCCGCCGCCATGCTCCACTTGGGGCGGATACAAACGCCCATCAAAACGGGTACCCCCGCCCATGTAGCCAAAGATCCAGTACTCCGACTTCTGCAACGTCAGCCCGGAAAGTTCCAAATACTCCCATTCCCCGACCCCGGTATTCAGCAAGGTTCCGTACTCGCCTTCCGCCGCCAGCAGCAGGCCGTGCCGGACGCTCATTTTAGCCAGCGGACGCAGTTCGCCGAAGCTCAGGACCAGTACCGCCAACCGGTGTTCCCCCGGCGACAGCATCAGTTCAAAAGTATCGTAATACCAGTTGGCGGCATCGCCGGATTCCGGCCCCGTTGCCATGAACTCGCCGTCGACGTACAAACGATAAACCGTGTCAGCGGTAACATGGAAACGGATTACTGCGCTTTCCGCCAGTGTAAAGACGTTGCGATAAGCCACGGAAAGGTCGTCGCGATTGCCCGCCCCGCTGATCCAGGAAGCGGGCCAAAGCCCGCGCCTATCCCATTCGGGACTCCGATTGCTCTCTCCGAACGGCTCATAATCGATCAAAATCTTTTTCATGATATCCAGTGCTATTATTTCTCGAAGGTAATTGCCGTGATCGAATGGGGATCCAAAACCACATCCACGCTGTTGCCGCTGATGGCCGCACGCTCATCGCTACTGAGAAATACATCTGTCGCTGAAAACGCATTCGGCGTCACCAATCGGGAAATCGTTGCCGAGGAAGGAACAAAGTTTTCCAGCGCTATTTTTGTCCGCACCTGCCGATCCGTATATTTATTGATAATTGCCACATACACCTTATTTGCGGTTCTGGAGGTCAGGACGCTCAATGCCTCGTAAGCAGGAAAAGTCTCCTGGATGACCGGTTTAAAGGTGATGTTGCGAACTCTCATCACTCCAGTCACCGGATCATTACCCGCAAGTAACCGCCCCAGAAGGATAATCTGCTTCGTATCTTTCAATGGGGGATATATGCCGCTGAATTTTTCCCATTGGGGTTTATCTACCCCCTCAATCCCGATTGCGGAACCGGCTTTGTCCCACCCGCGCGCATCCATTACGCCGATTCCCAGATTCAGACTGGCACTCCCGTCACTCTTTTTCAGACATGCTTCGAAAGATACTTCATAGGCCATTCCCGATTCAGGACGGATTTTTTCCGGTAAGCTGTCAATATTAATAGTTGCAAACCCGGGATAATTACTCTGGGTATATTTATCCATGATAAAATGGATTTCATCCTTAACCCGCTTTACGGTCAAACCGGGGTATTTCATACCTTCCGGAGGGAGAAACACATATTTGGAATTGTAATAATTCTGGGGCAGGGTTTTACTTTGGGTGTGCGCATTTCCCTTGGCCGGCCTGACATGGTAAAAACCTTCAAAATCGATTTTCGGACAGACTACCTTCGGCTCCAGGAGATTGTCTCCGAGATTTTCAGCAATAATCTTGAAACAATAGTATGGCGGGAGAAGCTTGTAGTTATCTTTGGTGATAATACTTCCCCAGTAACCGTTTACAATCTGCCAGTAGTTTGCCAGTAACACCTTGTTTTTGGGCTGCATCATATTGAATATAAAATCGGAACAGAAAAGCCCGGCACCCATACTCTTACGGAACGGTACTGGAGTTTCACTCTGCATTTCAGTGTTATATTCGGTAATAGCAATTTCCAAATCTCGACCGGTCAATCTGGTAAAATCCTGTTGACATTTATTGAGTATCGCCATCGACTGCGGAGCCGCCGCCATGCAGGCTCGCATTATGCAATCCACTTCACTGGGCGAAAGAGTTCGATTCCCTGCGTATCCAACCGAATAGGAGTGATAAATGACAAAATCAACATAAGGACCAACAATACGGTTAATCTTGTCATCATTTTCTTTACCGAAACCGCCATTAGGCAAACCAATCTTTATGGACGGATCGACCGACTTCATCAATTGCGCTGTCGTTTTCGCCCAGTTGGCATAACCCAGGGCATCCCACTGCTTACGGGGTTTTACCCGCCGGTTGCCATCATATGGCTCATTGCCAAGCTCAAAATATTTAACCTTGAACGGTTCTTTGTGTCCCCACTCCGCCCGTTTCATCGCCCATGGATGATCCGGGGTCGCAGGAGAGTTCAGGAACTCCACCATGTCTCGCTGGTCTTCCGGGCCGCCGACATATTCCGAGAGACAAATCTGCGGTTCTGAGCCGACCTCGCGGCAGAATCTGATGAACTCGACCAGTCCCCAGTGCCATCCCTCATCGCGATTGCTCATGGGGCCTACAACCTTCTTCCAGTTCCAGTTCTTAACCTCGGAACCACCCGGATAGCGGATAACTCCAGGCTTCAACGCCGCCATCAGTTTGACCACCTGCGGATCCGGACATTCCTTACCGCTGAGCCAGGCACCGTCTCCGTTGTTGCGAATCTCCATATTCGGAGTATCATTTGCCCATATATACTGACCGTCGGCGCCTTCGATAAACTGCCCCATCACTTTCCGGTTGACCTTTCCGGTAATGCGATTACAATCGACGCTAATCGATGCATTTTCGGAAGGAGCCGTGCTTTTGGGACGTAAGGCCTTCATTTTTTCTTTGCTTAAACGCGGTGACAGCGCAATGATTTTATCCGCTATCGCTTTCATCCCTTTGTCGGATGGGTGCCACTTGACCGGATCTCCGGTGTGCGCAAGATTAGGATCATGAAAACCGGAGTTTCCCACTTTGGCCAGATCAAAGATCGGCACATACGGAATATTGAGCTGATGCGCTGCCGCCTCTTCCACTTCCCCGCAAGGGTTTTTTTCAGCCCCCAAAGCCCAGGTTCCCACGCAGATAATATTCGGAGAAACCCGCTTTTTCAAGGTCTGCAACATGATTTTGTATTTTGCGCCCAAATCTCCCGGAGTACATTGTCCACGGAAATTCTCTCCGACCTGGACTATCACCAGATCGGCCTTTTCTTTGACGATTTCCGTGCCCAAAGTCATGTCCGCCTCATTGCCGGGACGAAAAATTTTGATGGTATGAGGCTTTTCCGGATATAGCCTGTCCAGTTCTTTTTTCAGAACATGAAGGTAATCCTTATCCTCGGTCGTTGCGGCCATTCCCCAGTTGCCGTTCCACTTCTCTGCCGGAAGCGGGGCATGCCGAGACAGGCTGTTGCCCACTACCAGAATCTTTGAAACGCCCTCGAACGGATCTCCAGCTCCGACCTGGGTAAAAACACCGCAGAACAGAGAGATTATCAGAAAAAACTTATATACGCAATTCATAATTTTTCTCGTTTCATAAACTTAATATTGTGTGAATATGATAGATTATCTTTCAGGGACCCAGATCGGCATGTTAACCATATAATCAGCACGTTTCAGACCATCCACATGACCATCGAAAAACAAAATGTTTGTACGCTTATTGTGGCGGTCGGCAATAGCCTGATTCCCCTGAGCATTTTCTGTAGTATAAACATTCCAGCTAGCCTGCTGCAACAGCCAGTCAACACCATCGGCAATATTAAGGCGCTGCGATGGCTGCTTGATTCTCATCATGCGATAACCAAAGGTGCTGCTCCACGCAAGATCCGTGTAATTCATGCCGAAAGTGCTGGGAACATAGTATGTACCGGCAGATGTCGGATGCGCCAAGGCATATGAGGCATTCGGACAAGTCAGATCTATCGGCAGAGTGATGTTACTGTTTGCAGTGTCATCTTTGACCTTAAGCGCAGACCTAAACTCAGGGTTTGCCATCCATGTCAGACCATTGCCCACAACCGGAATACAGCTGTTGTTGTTTTCAGATGCATAAAATTCATTAGCCAGCCCGAATTGTTTAAGTATGTTCACGCAAGAGATACGTTTCGCTACATTTCTAGCGTTGTTCAATGATGGAAGCAGCATAGCAGCGAGAATCGCAATAATTGCGATTACAACCAGAAGCTCGATAAGTGTAAAATACTTTTTCGACATTTTCTCTATCTCCTTTAAGTTATAAGGTTACTTGCTCTAATCTGCCGACGTTTTCTACTTGCCGGCGTTTTTTTACCATTATATTACCGGAAAACTTCCGTACCGAACCATTATGGCGTTCAACCAGTACCGGCTGAATCACTTCGCGAATCATCGAGGCTTTTCCTGCCGCGAAATCATGCACGAACTGCGCCAACTTCATCCCTACAGCCTCCGCCGGATACTTGATCGTGGTCAGCGGCGGCACCGTATATTGAGCGTAAAAGAGATCGTCAAACCCCATCACGCTCATGTCGGTCGGCACCTTCATCCCGCGTAGATACAGCGATTCGCACAAATAAAGCGCGATCATGTCGTACAGTCCCAATACCGCCGACATCCCCGGCAGACGTACCATCAGACTGTCCAATGCCTGGTGGCAGCTCGCCGCAAGATTGAAGTAATTCTCAACCGACAACTGCGCCTTTTCCAGACTCACTCCAGCCTCATCGCATACAGACCTTATACCCTTGTATCGCTGGATGAAATCGCTCTGCTCACTAGGGCCACCCGGACCGACGCAACCGATGGCGCGATGCCCGGCTTCGATGATATATTCGGCCATCATCCGACCGCCCTGATAGTTGTCAATGGTAATATAATTCGACTCGGCATGAGTGGTATTCAGTAATACCATGGCTGCAACCTGGCTGCGCAAACGCTCCAAACGCTCATCCATAGGAATACCATGAATCACCACTATATCCGCTTTTTCTCCGCGCAATGACACTGGCAGGCATAAATCGTCGAAAATTACTGAAAGCCTGATATTCGAGCTGAGATAACGACGGCAAGTGGTGAAAATGATCTGCAGGAGCGGATTGTTTATTTCCGCCGGCGGCATCAGAAAAGCCACGGAAAGCGACGGGTCCGGCGCCTCAAGACTGCTGATAATATCCAGCGCGTTTGCCGTAACAAATGCCCCGGTCGGCGGACGTCGCACAATGATCCCGGCAGTTTCCAACTCTTCCAACGCCCTTCTCGCAGTGGTACGGCTGATTTGATACCGGTCGCAGAACAACCGCTCACTGGGCAGCTTTTCTTCCAGACGATACCGCCCGGCGGAAATCTCATAAATCAGATTTTCCTTGAATACGTTGGTTTTGTCGGTGATCTTATTCATTTTTCACATCGCTTTTGTTGTCTATGGTATTATTATGATACCATGAAGCAAAAAAAGCAATACCCAAATCAAATTTTCGGTAAAAAAAAACAATTTTAAATATCTAACCGTGATGAGCCAACGGAGATTGTGTTCAAATGTTTCTGCGGCTTGCGATTTACCGCAAATGGCCCTGAGTTATGGATCGGCGACGCCTTGACTGGAAGTGGTCTCCGGCTAAAGCGGCGACCACGTCGCGTCAAACGATTGAAAATGTGATAAATTTCTGGTCAAACATTATCGTCACACAATGTTTTTCTTTGAAGCAAATCTATTACAAAACTACTTAATTATGAGTATCAGATTTCGTCCGAACATTCTTGCCGGTTTTTGTAACTTTTAATCGATTATTTTCCTTTATAACCATATACTCTTGATTTTTTTCTTCCCCGGTTGAAATAATAGTTCCAGAAGATGCAAAGTAATCTGAAG
>QKAL01000149.1 GCA_003246475.1 Lentisphaerota bacterium | reverse complement strand
ACGGCGCAAAAAAGGAGGAAGTTCCTGCGAGATATCGATTAATGAGTCGATGCTGGAATCATGTCCGGCGGGATCGGCACGGATAGTTTGACCGTCGCACCAGTCGCAGGATGGCGAAATTCGAGCGACCACGCATGCAGCGCCTGACGCGGCAATATCAGCAAAGCCCGGTCTGCATCGGTCATCTTTCCCTCGGCAAAACGCAGATAGGCGGTTTCATCGGGACCATAAAGTTTATCACCCAGCAACGGAAATCCCAGCGAACACAACGTGGCTCGAATCTGATGCAGTCGCCCGGTTTTGGGAATAGCCTCGACCAGGCTGTGTTCGACGCCGGGCTCAACCGGCAACAGCAGCGTTTCCGCACTCTCGCCACCTATCCCGGCATAGTCGTAAGCCATGACGAAGCGTCGCTTTTTACGTACTTCTCCGGTCGGCTCGTCCAACAGAAAACCGTCGGCATGGATCGGCGCATCAAAACGTCCGTAGACACGAGCATAATATTTTTTCTGAATGGCATCGGTCTGAAAAAGTTCCGACATTTTTGCGGCGAAGTCCGAAGTTTTTCCCAGCAGCATAATCCCGGAGGTTTCGCGATCCAGACGATTGATGATGAAGACCTTGCCACAGCGCTGATTCATATCGTACCACAGCGTGTTATGGAAAAACGGTCCGGCGGGGTGGCAGGGCAGATTGCCGCTTTTGTTTACGGCATACAGGAAATCGTCCTCGTAAATGATTTCGTAGCGCATATCGACATGGGGTTCGGCGCGGTCCGGAATGAACGTGATGAGCTCTCCAGCCTGAAGAACGCGCGAACACCGCGTCTTTTCGCCGTTGAGCCGGATCCGCCCCTCGCGGATGGTATCCTGCCACTGGCGGCGCGAGAGATAGGTAAAGCGGCGGCTCAGCCAGACGTCCAAACGCTGACCGGCGCTCTGTTCGTCCACCGTCGATTCGATTATGCGTTCCGTTTCAACCATGAAAATAAGCTTACAGTTCCAGATCGTCCCAAGTAATAACTTCGTCCTCGCGGATGTCGTTTTTCAACCTTTTGCCAATGGCATTCTCCAGGTCTACAGGAGAGATACCAATGCCGGGACGCTTGATTTCAATCATGCTCTCGGTCAGGACGTTGCCGGCCTTGAGGTCTTTGGCGGCCGCAAGGCTGCGGCGGGCAATGTCACGGATCTCTTTTTCGCTCTCGACCATGACTTTGTCTCCGCTACCTAAAGCCGCTTCGATATTGCGGATCGACTGTACCATCCGATGCAGCACCTTCGGCTCGATCGAAGCTTTGTGATCGGGACCATCGAGATTGCAGTCGAGGGTAAAATGCTTCTCGATCACGGTTGCGCCAAGCGCCACCGCCGCGATGTCGGCCTCAATACCGGGAGTGTGGTCGGAATACCCGATAGGAATGTTGGCAAAATGTTTCTGCATGGTCTGGATGGCGCGTAAATTCGCGTCGGCAAACGCAGTCGGATAGTTGGAAGTGCAATGCAGCAGTGTCAGCGGCGGATATTCACTTTCCCTGACCTTCTGGAATTTGCGGATCAGCGCCACCGCCAGGTCGATTTCGGACAGATTGCACATGCCGGTGGACATGATGATCGGTTTGTTCTTACGGGCAATATGCTCCAGCAGCGGCAGATTGGTGATCTCTCCGGAAGGTATCTTGTATAGCGGGATCAGCTTGTCCAGAAAGTCCACACTGGGGTGGTCGAAAGGGGTGGACAAAAACAGAATGCCAACGTTATCACAGTACTTCTTCAATTCTTCGAACTGGGCAAAACTCAGCTCAAGCTTTTTCGACATTTCCAGATGGGTACCGCCGGTACCGGTGTTCTCTGCCTGATATTTGGCCTTGCCGACATACCGGGTCATTACCTTTTCAGAAATATATGTCTGAAATTTCACCGCATCGGCTCCGGCGTCCATCGCCACGTCGATCAGCTCCTTGGCCATTTCCATGCTGCCGTTATGATTTACCCCCGCCTCCGCAATGATAAATACCCGATTTGCCATAATACGCCCCTGTTTTCGTCGATTCCCGTACTTGATTAAAGCCGTTGATAAATTATACTACTAAGTATACACGGTCAGCTTTTAGTTTACAAATCAAATCGAGGTAGCGGCAATGGCGGAAAAGCGAAAAATCTGCGTGATCACCGGAACCAGGGCGGAATATGGACAACTGACCGGCATTCTGAAACTGATTCGCGACAATCCGTCGCTGAAATTGCAGCTGATAGCCACCGGCATGCACCTTTCTCCAGAGTTCGGCCACACCTATCAGGCGATCGAACAGGACGGTTTCAAGATCGACCGCAAAATCGAACTGCTGCTCTCCTCGGACACCGCTGTAGGCGTGACTAAATCCGCCGGTCTGGGCATGATCTCTTTTGCCGAAGCCTTTGCCGATTTACAGCCGGACATAGTCCTGGTCCTGGGCGACCGATTCGAGATCCTCGCCGCCGCCGCCGCCGCGATGTTCGCCAACATTCCCGTCGCCCACATCAGCGGGGGAGAGGTCACCGAAGGTGCGTTTGACGACTCGATCCGCCACGCCATCACCAAGATGGCCTCAATCCATTTCCCGGCAACGGAGGTCTACCGTCGCCGTGTCATCCAGCTCGGAGAAGAGCCGGAAACCGTCTTCAACGTCGGCGATCCGGCAGTAGACGTAATCAAGAAAACCACTCTGATAACCCGTGACCAGCTGGAGACCAGCCTAAATCTGAAATTGAAAAAGCATAATCTGCTGATTACTTTTCACCCGGTAACCCGTCCGGAATACGGTAGCGATGGAGATATAGACTCCCTGCTTAAAGCGCTGGACGAGCGCAGCGACACCATGTTGATCTTCACGCTGCCCAACGCCGACTGCGGCGGCCGTCTCATCATCGAAAAGATCAATGCTTATGTCGCAACCCATCCTGCCAAGGCGGCGGCATTCACCTCGCTGGGACATCAGCGGTTCCTGTCGCTGTTGAAAATCGTGGATGCGCTGGTCGGCAATTCCTCCAGCGGCATCGTTGAAGCCCCGACCTTCAAGACTCCCGCCATTAACATCGGCGACCGCCAGAAGGGACGGTTGCGCAGCATCAGCGTGATCGACTGCGAACCCAACGTACAGTCCATCCGCCATGCATTTGCCATCCTAGAGTCAGATGATTTCCGCGCCCGCCTGAAGACCGCGGTCAATCCATATGGCGACGGCGGCGCATCGGAAAAAATCGTGGCAGTTCTCGAATCCTACGATCTGGAGCTCTGCCGCCGTAAAGCATTCTACGACATCCCGGAGTTGCGGCAGTAACTGGTTCAAAACGTCAGTGAGCTGCGATAGGCATGAGGAGAAATCCCCGTCTGGCGCTTGAACCAGGCGGAGAAATGCGGCAGCGTGGCAAATCCTAATTCGTTGGCAATTTCCTTAACGCAGCACGTCCCGGTCGCAAGTTGCGAACACGCACGGGAAAGAATGATTTTGTCATGATACTTTCGCGGTGACATCCCCATATTTTGCGCAAATACACGGTCGAGTTGCACTCGTCCCAAAGAACAAACTCGCTCCAATCTTTCATACGGGATACCACCGGAATACGACAATTTTTCCAGTTCGCGAATCAGCTTCATTACCCGGTGGTCCAGCGCCAACGGTTCTCGCCGGAATATGCCTTTTGCCGCCATTACCGGATAAAATGTCATCAGCCATTCGCGGCACAGCTTTTCAAAATGCAGCGCGTCAAGGAAATCCGGCTCATTAACATCCTTCTTCTCCTCCAGATAGCCCAATAAAACCAAAGATTTATCCCGCAGCGTTTCTAGCTCGCCGCCGGGAACAACATGAATCAGTTCCGGCGAAAAAATTATGTCCGTATATGAAGCCGTCAAACGGAAATGCAGTGAAATGATCCGGGATCCCGGCGAAAAAAACTGTCCCCTCACCGCCCCCGGCATAATCAGCACCCAATGCCCGGGCGTAACCGTCAACGTCCGATCACGAAATTTCAACTCGACCAACCCATCCAGCAGATACCAGAGCGTATAGTTTACGGAAACGGCCCGGTCCAGACTGCCGCAGGGCGGAACCGTGTCGTAATAGCCACCCATGAAAATATAATCCAGCTTGACGCCGGGACGAGACAACCTCGCCGCAATTTCTTCCAATTTCATTTACGATAAACCATATTGCATTAATTTATTGCCGATAATGATAATTATAGATAACTTTCCGGCAAAATCAAGCAACCTTATTTTATTGCGATATTAACTGCGGATAACTATAATTAATAAATAAAGCGAAACCGTTGAAAATCACTGGAGATCAAAATGGATAACAAATTGAATTTTACCGCCGAACTCAAACTCAATGCCGATTACGACATAATCGTCGTCGGTGGCGGCCCCGCCGGTTGCGCCGCTGCTATTGCCGCCGCACGCGAAGACGCAAAAGTCCTTTTGCTGGAAGCCACCGGATGTCTCGGAGGAATGGGAACTTCCGGTCTCGTTCCCGCATGGTGCCCGTTTACCGACAGCGAACGCATCATCTATGGCGGCCTGGCAGAAAAAATCCTCCGCCGCTGTATCGCCGGCATGGCACATGTCGCGGAAGACCAATTCACCTGGACACCGCTGGATGCTGAACTAATGAAACGCATTTACGATGAACTTGTCACCGACAGCGGAGCAGAAGTGCTGTTCAATACCCAGCTGGCGGCAGTCAATAATAACGGTAACGCGGTACATTCAATCGTCGTTGCCAATAAATCCGGCTTAACCGCCTACCGTGCCAAAGTATATGTCGACTGTACCGGCGACGCCGACCTCGCCGCTTGGGCCGGAGCCGAATATGTCAAGGGCAATGAAATCGACGGCGATCTCCAGCCGGTCACACACTGTTTTCTGCTCACCAATGTTGACGAGTACGGTTACCATACCGGCCAACCGCTGCACAGCAACAATCCCAACAGCCCAATCTATGATATCCGCAAATCCGGGAAATACCCGCTTATATCCGACCACCACTGTTGCAATAATCTGGTCGGACCACGCGCCGTCGGGTTCAACGCGGGGCATATGTGGCAGGTGGACAACACCGACCCGACCAGTGTATCCCGCGCCCTGATCCATGGCCGTAAAATGGCACACGAATTCCAGAAGGCGCTGGCGGAATTTCAACCCAAAGCATTTGCCAACGCCTTTCTTGCCGCCACCGCCTCGTTGATGGGCAGTCGCGAAACCAGGCGCATCATCGGCGATTACTACCTGACCGTCGACGAGCTGATGGCCTTCAAATCGTTCGACGACGAAATCGGCCGCAACTGTTATTTCATCGACGTACATCATGCCGCCAACGCCGTCGGTACCGACATGGAAGGTGTGGCGCACCAGTTCCGTTTTCCCAAAGGCGCCAGCCACGGCATTCCCTACCGCTGCCTTACCCCCAAGGGCATAAACAACGTCCTGGTAGCTGGACGCGCGATCTCCACCGACCGTCCCAGCCAGGGAAGCACCCGGGTTATGCCGGTTTGCCTGGTAACCGGCGAAGCGGCCGGTCTGGCCTCGGCTATGGCCGCAGCTGATAATCTCGGCAATGTTCACGCCGTTGACACCGCCGATTTGCGCCACCGGTTGCGGGAATATGGCGCCTATCTGCCGTAACAAACGCACAGTGAAAACGCGCTGATACTTTTGATTCACCTTTTCCCATTAACATAAAATCAGCAACTTATATGGGCCGTTTTTTAATTTGATTTTATCCTCATGGTTGTGTTTTTCTTT
>QKAL01000219.1 GCA_003246475.1 Lentisphaerota bacterium | reverse complement strand
AGATCGATATGGTGGAAAAGAAGGATGTAATCCTGCTTTCGCCATTGTTTACCGAGTTGCTTGCTTCGTTTCGCTGAATTACGCCGAGTTTATTCTCTTCCTGTTTTTTTGACTACTTATGTGCTTTTAGCTTACGGGTGGTTTCTATTCCCGGATAAGATGGTAAAAAAAAGCTCCGCCGGGGCGGGCGGAGCAAGGAGAGGAGAAAGGGAAAACCAGTGATAACGATATAGACCGCTGGTTTTTTAGCAATGTTCCCGTTTTTTTATTTATTTATGAAAAATTTTACTTTTGTGCGAAAAAATATCGCGGGTGAGTTCTTTTGTTTTGGTCTGTTCAGCAAGGACTGAGCAGGAAAAACGGATAGGCAGGGATGTTTCTCACAACCCAATAGAGAAGGATGATTGCCAGTAACGAATAGATCATCCATCCACGGAGAAAATATACCGGAAGTTTGATTCCAGCCCAGCCGCATAAATGCGTTGCCAGTCCATAAAGCAGAAACGGTAGCATAATCAATGCCAGAGGGTTTTTCCGAAACGCGCCGTAAACATCGCCATGACTCAGGCATGTGAACATCCTTGTCGAACCGCAGCCTGGACAATAATACCCGGTTAGATGGTGCAATGGGCACGGCGGGGAAATGAGGAGGAGTCTTTCCGGCGGCATGAGACGGAAAAAAAGTATGAAAATACTAAAAACAGCTGTTCCCGTAATGATAAGAACAGCTGTCCTCGCAATTTTTATTTCACGAAAATAACCCACAGGCGGCTTCAGTTCTGAGACGCAATCGCCCCCAAGGCCATTATGGCGGCATATCCGCCAACGACGATTAGGCCGGCGGCAAAGGCGATCCAGCTCCACATATTTGCTTTCTTGGAGGATTCGGCAGCTCCTTCAATGTCACCAGAGGCAAATTTACTGTTTACCTGCGCGGCATAGACAATTGCCGGTATTCCCAGCGGCCAGCAACACAGAATGGTGACGATGATGGCTTGTGCCAGATATGACTTGGGTGCGGTTTTACCCACCGCCGGACTGGATGACGTCTGGCAGTTGGGGCACATTACCGCGTTGTCGGAAATTTCCTGTCCGCATTTTTGACAGAACATAATTCTCTTCTCCTTTTTGTGACTTAACTTACTAGTTGTATTATGGAAATACAAAGATAAAACAAGGTTGAAATTGTCCCGGCAATAATGCCGAACCAGCAACGGAACCGCCCTGCCATTTCCGGCTTCTTTCTGATGGCTTTAAGCCCGGATAAGCCCAGAATTGCGGCCAGTATACCGACGAGGGGAAAAACGGAGAACAAGCCGAGATAACCGGCAAACAATGATTGAATTGGACAACCCACCGGCAGAAGCAGACGCATTTGCCGCTCTTCCTCGAGATTGTTGTTAAGCTTGTTCTTCATGAACAATGGCGTAGGCACTCCGCAACGGGCACATATTTCCGTGTTATCCGTTAATTGATTTCCGCATTCCCGACAAAACATTCACCCCACCCTTACTGTTTTTTTGAGATATTTATTTGCTTGTGAAATCTAACTCCTGCAATTATAGCACGAAAATTTTGCAGAACAATATAATTATTAACAGAATATTGGCATTTTTTTTGTTTTTTATTGGCCGTAACTCTTGTAAGGTCTATCGTTATGAGGCATAAATAAGCTGCTTATGTTTTGACTGACGCTGGAGCGAAAAATAATGATAAATGACCGGAAAATTGAGATGACTTGCCGTGATGGTTGCGGGGCGTGTTGCATAGTGCCCTCGATATCTTCGCCTATTCCCGGCATGCCCGAGGGAAAACCGGCGTTTGTGCCGTGCATCCACCTGACAAATAACTATCGTTGCGCAATATTCGAGTCGCCGGACCGCCCGAAGGTGTGCGGATCTTTGCGCCCGGATCGGGAGATGTGCGGGGCATGCCGCGACGACGCGATTTCAACGCTGACGGAGCTGGAGCACCTGACCGGTTGAGTCGCAGAGGCAGGTTTTACTCAGCTCTTAAGCGGGTGCCGACGATGTGTCCGGAACTGGATGATTATAGCGATAATGGTTATTATGGCGCAGAAGATAAACGGGGCGGAGAGAGAAATTCTGTCGCCGATGATACCGCCGATGAGCGGTCCGATGATACCGGTTAATCCCACCACTGCTTCGTTGATAGAAACGTTACGGGTACTCTTTTCGGGGTGAACCAGGGCGTGAAAGGCGATATAGAACGCAGCAGCGCCGCCATAAATGCCGATCATGACGGCGGCAAGGTAAAACGTATGGATATGTATGCTCAAGCCGAAGCAGAGCAAGCCGATTGTTCCAAGTACGGTCATGATAATAATAGGTAGTGTGCGGTACATCCAGAATTTGAAAAGGCTGAGGCCAAGGCCGACGAATCCCTGCGTGAGGTAGAGGAGGGCGAAGACGATGCCCTGATCCGCCTTGGGAATCTGTAATGAGGTGGCCTGGGTTGGAAATACCGCTCGGAGCATGGCAATGATCAGGAAGCTTATGCCGCTGCATATCCAGCCGATCATGGCAAAGTCGTATTGCCCGTGATAGGATTGGGCTGCCGGTACGACGGAGGCAACGCCGTCGATCCTGGGGCGGGCATGATGGCGCAGCATATAAATTCCCCCGGCGCAACACAGTGCCATAATCGCGTTTACGGCATGACATATGCGCCAGCTGTTTAATAGTTCCCATAACAACCCGGAAATGAAAAATCCGCAGGCAAGGCCAACGCTCCAGGAGATGGTGTAAAGTCCGATGGATACCGATAGATTACCGGAGTTGCCGCCGAAAACGGCTTTCATGAATACCTGGAACGGGGTGAAGAACATGGCGGTGAGCATCCCGCTGATGATCATGAAGACGTATTGTGTCTGCAAGCCGCCGAAAATAATGAAGAGCAGCGAGAGCGCGACCATTGCCAGGCAACTTCCGATAAGCAATCTGGTGGAGTTTGCCACCGTGGCAATGCGTCCGGCCAGAAGGGCTGATAACGAGTATGTAATTGCCCAAAGCGTACATACCATGCTGACCGCGAGAGCGCTGGCGCCGTTTTCCGCCAGCCGGATACTGCAGACGAAAAACAGCGTGCTGAGGATGACGTTCATTATCATCGGGAAAAAATAGATCAGAAGACGGCTCATGATACGATTATGGTCCTTGATTAAAGTTTTACCGGCGGAGTCCGGCGGTTTAATAACGTGAAAATGGTCAGCAGCGTCAGCAGGATGCCCGACAATATCAACGGCAGAGGTTTGAATCCGATCTGCCCGCCAAGCCAGCCGGTAAGTGACGGCAGGACTGCTATCCCCAGACAGGCGCTGCCGCTTTGGAAACCGATCACCACGTTGGCGCGTTTTTCCGTGAATCTTCTGGCTGTCTCATGCATCATGCACGGGTATATCGGGGCCAGTCCAATCCCCATCATCAGCAGTGCTGCGCCGATAACCGTAATGTTGTCTCCGGCAGTCAGCAACAGCACTTGTCCGCTCAGCGAGAACAGGATGCCGCCGATAACCATGCGGCGGTTGCCGACGCGATCGGCGATCCAGCCGCTGATAAAACGTCCGAAAGTCAACGATCCCCAATACAGTGCCACTGCATATCCGGCGGTTTCAGCGGAAAAATTACGACAGGTAATGAGGAAAGTGGCGCCCCAGAGCCCGAACCCGTATTCCGCGCCGCAGTAGCAGAAAAATGTCAATACGCTGAGCCAGGCGGTGAGATCGGCATATACCGGCTTTTCCGTGGAAGGGGTGGCGGCGGGGCCGGGGTGGGGTTTACTGGTGGATTGTCGGTGGCTGTTGGTCCAGAGTTTGAGCGTGGAAAGGAAGATCAATCCCAGAATTATCTGTATAGCGGATATCGTTCCGTAACCCCAGCGCCAGCCGTGGCCGGCGGCGATCATGCCGGTCATAATGACCGGGCCGATGGTGGCGCCGACGCCCCAGCAGCCGTGCAGCCAGCTCATGTGGCGGCTGGAGTAATGACGGGCGATAAAGCTGTTCATTGCCGCGTCGATACAGCCGCCTCCGAAGCCGAGCGGCAGCGCCAGCAGAAGAATGACGGCAAAGGATGGTGCCAAACCGAATCCCAGCAGCGAAAACCCAGTCATGAAGCAACTGGTCATCAGCAAGACTCCGGCGGGGATGCGGTTGATGAAAAAACCGCTGGAGAAGCCGGATATTGAGGCGCAGACGATGATGAACGTTGCCAGAATCCCGGCCCATTCGACGGAGCGGCCCAGGTCAAGCCGCATTATCGGCCAGGCGACGCCAAGTACGGTGTCCGGCAGCCCCAGGCTGATATAACCCATATAGATGATAAACAATAAAAGCAGATAACGCGTTTTATGTTGTTCGACAGAGGTCATTTTTTTACTTCCTTAAAAATTAAGCAGATAATTTAATCTCTGCCAAGGCTTAAAACAAAACGTTTTTTGCGGATTTATTAAGGAATATTTTAATTATGCCGGCGACTATTGCCGGGAAGCTGTAACGCACGCACGGCTGGTGATTTTGTTTACGCGTCGGTGGATTGGCTGAATTCAGGGCGGATTATTGTTAAAAAACTCGTTTTTTTACAGGAAATAATGAAAACCCGGTGGTATGGTAATTGCGTAATGAGCGGGGATGAAGAAAAATCAGGAGAGAAAGTGATGAAGATAACGGCAAAATACTGTTTTTTGATGATGTTTCTGGGTGCTGTGGTGTCGCTGTCAGCTGCGGATGAAGCTGTGGTTTCAACAGCTGACAAGGCAACAGTTATTCCGGCGGAGTCTGTGGCGAGCGGGGTTGATTCTCCGGTTGTGGCGCCTGAAAATAAGATGGCATGGTTGGAGAAATATGCTGCCGACCGGCGGGAGCGTGAGGCAAAACAGCGCCGTGAAAATGCCGGAAAGAGCATTACTTCGCTGGAGATCGCGCCCTGGCGGATGTGGCTGGCAGTCGTGATACTGGGAGGAATGGTTGCCGGGCTGGTCATCATCATGCGAAAATACGGGCGCAGTATTCTGCCCAACAGCGATGCTACCATCATCAGCGTAAAGTCCAAGGTCCAGCTGGATCCCCGCAATTCGGTATCGGTTTTGAAAGTCTATGACGAAGAATATGTGATCGGGGCAGGGCCGAACGGGGTGACGCTGTTGGCTAAACTGCTGCCGATTGACGGCGTCGAAAGCGAAATCGAAGAACCTGAGGGTGGACTGAGCGAGAAAAAGATAGAGCGTAAGTTCGAAGATGAGTTTAAGCTGGCAGAGAGCAATATTGAAAGCCGGGAAGTCAAATAGGAGACTGGACGGATGAAATACAAATGGTTGATGCTGTTGGTTTTTGGTTTTTCGGCGCTGGTGGTGTTGACGCCGGAGGCGGCGGCGCAGGCGGCTTCCTCCCAGAATGTGTCTTTGAACCTGAGCGTCAACGGCGGCGGTGATTTTACCAAGGCGGTTAATATTCTATTGTTGATGACGGCCTTGAGTCTGGCTCCGGCGGCAGTGATGATGATGACTTCGTTTACCCGGATCGTGATAGTGCTGTCGTTTCTGCGGCAGGCGCTTGGGGCGCAGAACGTTCCGTCGGCACGGATAACATCGGCGCTGGCGTTGTTCCTGACCCTGTTCATCATGCAGCCGGTCTGGACGGAGATTTACACCAAGGCGGTAGAACCTTTTTCCAAACAGCAGATTTCCGAGAAGGTCGCTTTTGACAACGCGGTCCGTCCGTTGAAGGAATTTATGTTGCGGCAGACCCGTGAGACGAGCCTGTTGCTGTTCATGGAAATGTCCAATATGGAACCGGTGGACGACCCCGAAAAACTACCGATGACGGTAGTGATTCCGGCATTCATGTTGAGTGAGCTCAAGACGGCATTCCAGATCGGATTTCTGATTTATCTGCCGTTTTTGCTGGTGGATGCGGTGGTGGCGACGGCATTGATGTCGATGGGGATGATGATGCTGCCGCCGACGATGATTTCGATGCCGTTCAAGCTGCTGCTGTTCATTGTTGTGGACGGATGGACGCTGATGGTGCGGTCGCTGGTGGATAGTTTTGAATAAATACCGGGGGATCGAAGAATGAGTGAAGAACTGATTATCGAGATCATGCAGTTGACGTTGAAGACGATGGCTCTGCTGTCGGCTCCGATCATTGTGACGATCATGATCGTAGGGATAGTGACGCAGGTGCTGCAGTCGGTGACGCAGTTGAAGGACCAGGCGTTGAGCTTTGTGCCCAAGGTATTCATCACGGGGCTGGTGTTTACGTTGGCGGTACCGTGGTACATCCAGCATATGCAGCAGTATACTGAGATAATCTTCCAGTTGGTAACCAGGGCCAGAATGTGAATTTTGAATATGACCTTGCGCTGAACTATATCAAGTGGCTGGCGGTACTGTCGCGGTTGAGTGCCTTTCTGATCGCCATGCCGCTGTTCACGTCCCACAATGTGCCGATGCGTTATAAGGCGGCATTTCTGGCGGTGGTGAGCTTTCTGATCACACCGGCGGTACCGGCGGAATGGTTCGCGCATCCGCTGTTGAGCAATCCGACGGTGATCTCGCTGACACTGTTTATGTTGTCGGAGGTGGCGACGGGGTTGGTGGTGTCGCTGATATTTTTTGCGGTGATCGAGATCTTTGAGTTTGGCGGTTCGTCGATCGACCGTGAAATCGGATTTTCGATGGCGCAGGTGATGGATCCGGTGAGCAGCGTCTCGACGACTTTGTTTTCCAATCTGCTGATGCAGCTGTTCATCATCGTGTTTTTGATTTTCGACGGGCACCACGATGTGTTGCGGATCGCGATGTCGTCGTTCAAGACCCTGCCGCCGGGAACTTTGCTGGTCAATGAGGCGACGGTCGGCGGGGTGAACGGGCTGGTGGCGCGAATACTGGTGGTGGGGCTGCAGTTGGCGTTGCCGGTCATAGCGGTGAATCTGATGGTGAATATCGCGATGGGAATACTGGCGCGCGTCGGCGAGGATTTTCCGGTGCTGATGTTGTCGTTCCCGTTGCGTTTCGGCCTGGGATTTATTATTTTGATTGCGATTGTCCCGGTGATGGTGTCGTTCTGCCGTGAGGCCAACGAGATATTGCTGCAGTGGCTGGCGGCAATGACGGGTACATAAGGAACGGATATGGCAAAAGACCCGAGTAAAACCGAGAAACCTACTTCGAAGCGGATCAGTAAGGCCCGCAGTGAAGGGAATGTGTTGTCTTCCGGCGACATCAACTCCCTGGTGGTAATGCTGTCGGGGACATTTGCGGTTTATCTGCTGGGGCCGGCGCTGGAAAACGCGTATTCCCAGGTAATGAATTTGATTATCGGGGTTGACTGCCGGGAGAGCTGGACCGAGACGGATATTGCCTCCGGTACGAATCTGGGGATGATGCTGGCGGGAAAGGTGCTGGCGCCGTCGTTGTTTCTGGTTATGGTGGCCGGGGTGCTGGTGATGCGGGCGCAGGTGGGTAAATATTTTTCGACCAAGACGGTGAAATGGAAGTTTGATTTCAGCCGCTTGAAACACGGTCTCTCCGATCTGGTTCCCAATCGGGAAAATATGATCCGGCTGTTGCTTACTTTGGGTAAGGTGCTGGTTATCAGCTGGCTGGTGTATATCACGGTCAAGGGTGAACTGGATGCGATCAAGCAGCTGGGATCGATCCCCCTGTCTGACGCGATGAAATGGCTGTTTCGCCATTCTATGATTATGGTTTACAAGATACTGGCGCTGTTTTTGTTTATTGCCGCGCTGGATTATGTGGTTCGCCGCAAGAAATATTACGACAATCTGATGATGACCAAGCAGGAGGTCAAGGATGAGCGCCGTAATGCCGACGGGGACCCGATGATAAAGAGCCGTATCCGGCAGCGGATGCGGGAACTGTTGCGCAGCCAGATGATGCGACAGCTGCCGACTGCCGATGTGGTGGTCACCAATCCGACGCACGTCGCGGTGGCGTTGCGTTATGAGATCGGCGGTTATGCGCCGCAGGTAGTTGCCAAGGGGCTGCGTTTGCGGGCGGAGCGGATCAAGGAGATGGCGCGGGCATATGATATTCCGGTCGTCGAGGCGCCGCCGCTGGCGCGCAGTCTGTATCGAAACATTAAAGTGGGGGGGTATATAAGTGAAGAATTTTATGGTGCGGTGGCGGGTATTCTGGCCAAACTGCACCGCAGCGGCAGACGAAAATTCCGCCGGAAGGCGCAACCCGGTACGAAAGTTGCGCAATCATGAACTATAAATCAGGTTGTAAAAGGTTTTTTGAGGCGGAATTGTTCCGGATGTCAGTAATAATATCTGTAGGTTTTTGAGACAGCCGGGCCGTAAATGTAGGGAAAAGATACATGAGTAGCGCAGTAAATGTAAATCGCAAAGGTATTTTCAACGCAGACGTAGCGTTCGCGTTCTTCGTCGGTGCGGTGCTGTTTATTCTGTTGTTCCCGCTCAATCCGATGATACTTTCCTTGTTGCTGGTGGTCAATATCTCCGTCAGTCTGCTGATGTTGATGTTGATCTTCTATATCAAGAAACCGCTGGAGATCTCGTCATATCCGACCATCCTGCTGGTATTGACGCTGTTCCGTTTGTCGTTGAACGTGGCTTCCACCAAGCTGATTCTGCTTGAGGGCAATGCGGGCGGTGTTATCAATGCTTTCGGTAAATTCGTCGTCGGCAGCAGTTATATTGTCGGCGGTATCATCTTCGTGATTCTGGTCATCATCAATTTTATGGTAGTCGTCAAAGGTTCCAGTCGTATTGCCGAAGTGTCCGCGCGTTTTACGTTGGACGCCATGCCCGGTAAGCAGATGAGCATCGACTCCGATTTGAATGCCGGTCTGATCGACGAAGCCGAATCCCGCCGCCGCCGTAAGGAGCTTAGTCGCGCGGCGGAATTTTATGGTGCGATGGACGGTGCGCGCAAGTTTGTTACCGGGGACGCGATTGCCGGGTTGATCATTACCGTCATCAATATCATTGGCGGTATCGCCATTGGCATCCTGCAACGCGGCATGGATGTGACCAATGCCTTGCAGACCTATACGATTTTGACCATCGGTGACGGCCTGGTAAGTCAGATTCCCGGCCTGCTGGTTTCCGTATCCGCCGGTATGCTGGTCGCCAAGACCGACAGCGATGAGGGCGGTACCGGGGCGCAGTTGGCAGGACAGCTTTTCCGTCGGCACCAGCCGCTGTTTGTTTGTTCCACCATGTTGATTTTCCTGGCGATATTGCCGGGGTTCCCGTTCCTGCCGTTTGCCGCTCTTGGCATAGTCTGTTTTGTTGCCGGCATGGCAGTGTTTAAACGTAATCAGGAAGCTGAAAACAATCCGGCTCTGGCTCTGGCTGGTCCGGGCGGACGCGCCCTGGGTCCCGGCGGGGCGGCTGGCGCGCTGCCTCCGGGCAAAGACGCGGCGGAAAAGCAGAAGGAAGAGGAAAATTCTCTGCCGAAGATTCATCCGATGACACTGGAGATCGGGTTCAGTTTGATCCCGCTGGTTGATCCGCACAAGGACGGAGATCTGGTCAACCGTATTAAGATGTTGCGTAAAGAGATCAAGTCGGAACTTGGATTCCTGATCCCGCCGATTTCGATTCAGGATAATATGGAACTGGGCAGTAACGAATACCGGCTGCTGGTCCGCGGACTGGAACGGGCGCGTGGCATTGCTTATCCGAACAGCCATCTGGCCATCAATCCGGGTGACATCACGGCTAAACTTGACGGGACTCCCTCCAAGGATCCGGCGTTTGGTTTTGACGCCTGGTGGATATCCTCCGGCAAGGTGGAACAGGCCGAGTCGATGGGCTTTACCGTGGTTGACGCTTCGAGCGTGATAGCCACCCATGTTACCAAGATCGTTAAGGATTATGCCGGCGAACTCCTGACCCGTCAGGATGTCAGCAACATGCTGGAAAAGATCCGGGAGACCAACTCCGCCGTGGTGGAAGAGCTGGTTCCCAACCTGTTGACGGTGGGAGTGGTGCACCGTGTACTGCAGCATCTGCTGGAGGAAAAAGTGCCGATCCACGATCTCCCGGCGGTCTTGGAAACGCTCAGCGACTATGCGCATCAGACCAAGGATCCGGTCATTCTCTGTGAATTTGCGCGCCAGTCTCTCAAGGGCCATATTGTCGGCAGTCATATCGGCAGCGATATGACGCTTTACGCGATAACCATCGATCCGGTACTGGAACAGCAGATCCAGTCGGCGATAGGCAATGGCGGCGGCGGCGGCGTGATGAGTTTGTCGCCGGAGCGCGCGATTGCGATCACCGACGCGATAGTCAATACATACAACCGGGTGTCCGGTATGGTGGACGACGA
Source organism: Lentisphaerota bacterium (assembly GCA_003246475.1). Lineage (GTDB taxonomy): Bacteria > Verrucomicrobiota > Lentisphaeria > Victivallales > SZUA-371 > SZUA-371. The sequence continues at coordinate 10,748 of QKAL01000219.1, read as the reverse complement.
TGTCGTGGTGCTTACTTCGCCGTTGATTCGTCTGCATATTTTCCGGATGCTGGATAGAAAACTAAACGATATACCAGTATTGTCCTATTCTGAAGTTACCGATGATATCCCGCTGAAGATCCTGGGCTCGGTAAAACTTAATAATGAAGGAAGCTACGCGGCATGAAAGTAAAGAAGTATACGGGTAATTCACTCGATAAAATTCGTGGCGTGATCGTCAAGGAGCTTGGCGAAGACGCGGTAATTGTCAACATCCGCAAAAACAGCGCGGCCGGGGGCTTGCTCTCGATGGGCAAAAAGCCGATGTTCGAAGTGATTGCGGCGGTCGAGGAGTCCGCCGACGCCGATTCGCTCGATCTGTCCAAAGCTCCGGTCAACGCTGAGGCTTTTGACGAATTTCTGAAGATCCAGCGCGATCAGTATCGCGGGTTGCGGCAGTCGATCAAGATGCTTGACGAAAAACTGGCCGAAGTCGACGACCGGATGAGTACCATGCATATTAAGACGGCTGCTGTTACGGCTGCCGCCACCCAGAAGGAGTTGACCAATATTCATGAGAACTGGCGTCCGCTGCTGCTGGAAAACATCAATAAGATTTCCGGCGGCAACGATCCGACGGAAGAGGACTGGCATGAAGCTCTCGCCGGTCTGATCCCGACTGCGGGCGGCATCCTTTTCCGCAAAAGTTCCGGCGGTGGTCCCGATGTATATGTGATAAGCGGGCCGACCGGAGTTGGGAAGACTACGACGCTGGCAAAGCTTGCCGCCAAGTGTGTCCTGGGCGAGCGGCTCAACGTGGGGCTTATAACCACCGACACTTACCGGGTGGCGGCGGTAGATCAGCTGCGCGAATATTCTTCGCTGCTTGGCGTCGAGATTACGGTGGCCTTTTCTGCGGAGGAACTGGAGATCCAGCTGCGCAATTTCCATGACAAGGATGTGGTTTTCATCGATACTCCGGGACGCAGTCCCTATGATACCGAAGGCATCAAGCAGATCAAGACCATGCTGCATAAATTGTCGGATAAGATCTGTACTCTGCTGGTCTTCCCCGCCAATATCCGGCAGGAAGATGCGGATACATTGTTTTCCAGCTACAGTGTGCTGACGCCGTCGGCGTTGATCGTCAGCAAGACCGACGAAGCGACCCGGTGCGACGGTATTACGACTATGCTGGATCTGTCCCGGCTGCCGATCCTCTATTTGACGGATGGACAGCGGGTCCCGGAGGATATCCACAGTGCGTCGCCGGGACTGGTGGCATCGCTCATCATGCCGTTCGTCAAGACCGAAGACTCCGTAAAGCTTGGAGGCGAGAAATAAATGACCAACAGCAATGACCAGGCCGCATCGCTGCGGAACAATTCACAGGGCGGTTCATTCGGCATCAAGCCGAAGAAGTCCATGTGCTGCATTGCTGTCGCCAGCGGCAAGGGCGGCGTCGGTAAGACGTTCGTCACCGTGAATCTTGCCGTGACCTTTGCCCGGCTGGGGCGTAAAGTGTTGCTGGTTGACGCCGACCTGGGGTTGGCTAATGCGGATATTGTACTGGGCGTCCATACCGAATTTTCCATGCAGGACGCCATTTTCAAGGGAAAGCCTTTGAGCGAGATCGTCATGCATACCAAGTATGGAATTGACCTGATCTCCGCGAGTTCCGGCTCCAAGGAGATGATGTCTCTGGGGTCGGCGCGAATGCAGATGTTCATCAACGACCTGCTGGCTTTTGCCTCGGAGTATGAGGTGATCCTCTTTGATTGTGCCGCCGGTATTGACAGCAATGTCACCTCGTTTCTTTCGGCGGCGCCGCAAAGTCTGATTGTGACAACGCCGCAGCCGACCGCGATGATGGACGTTTATGCCCTGACCAAGATCATTTACCAGAATGGATTGAGCAGTAACCTGAATCTGCTGGTCAATATGACGGATAACGACCGCCAGGGTGATGCCGTGGCGCAAACGTTGAACTCTGTGATGCAGCGTTACCTTTCCGGCCGGATTGATCTGGTCGGCTGTCTGCCGTCAACAGATCTGGTGAACAACGCGTTGAAGCGGCGGATGCCCTTTGTCGCGCTCTGGGAACGTGAGATAATTTCAGTTCGTTTCAAACAGATTGCCACGGCTCTGCTCAACCGGCATGAGGCTTCGGAAGACCGCGAACTCAAGGCGGAAAATCTGATGAAAGGTTTGATTAACATTTAATAAGGCGGAGTGAAAAGCGATGTATATGGAAATAATGCGGCGACTGGTGGTGATGCTGGGCATTGTTGTTGCCTTGGCCTGTTTTATCATCAATATGTGCCTGGGCGCGGATTTTTTTCACTCGGCATTTATGGCGCTGTGCGTGATGTTCGCAGCATCGGCTGTAATCATGGTTACCTTCCAGGCGGTATCTCAAGTTCTGTTCAAGCACCTGGAAGAACGGCAGCGGGTCAAGCGAATGATGAAAGAAAATGAAATAAATCATAGAGCAAAGAACTAACCAATAAGGCAGGGCACGCAAATGAACTATGCTGAAGTATTGGAAATGGAAAAGGCGAGGGGCCCGGGGGAAGAGTGTGGCTTGTGGGAGGAATTCCGCTACACTCTCGGGAGCGACGAAGTTCGTGCTCAATTAGTGGAATTTTATTTGCCGTTGGTAATCCGGATTGCTAGGAAAATGCCGGAGGCGGTGCGGCGGCGCGTCTCAATCGATGAGCTGGTCAGTATCGGCGTCATCGGTTTGAACAAGGCGATCGACGGCTTTTCCTCCGATCGAAACAATACTTTTTCAACTTATGCATATATGCGTGTTCGCGGTGCTATCCTCGATGAGTTGCGGCGGCAGGATTCTCTGACCCGGACCCAACGCAATTACTATCGCGACATCTGCGAGGCGATCAACCGCCTGACCAATCTGCTGCTGCGTCCGCCCACCGATGAGGAACTGGCCGAGGATACCGGTTTGACTACCGCGGAAATTGAACGTTATATCGGCATGGGCAGCGAGGCTGTCAATTTGAACGAGGAGTTTCAGGAAGGCTTGAACTATATGGATGTAATTCCTGATGACAATGCGCCTTCTCCTGAAGACATCACTCATAATGTGATGGCGTTGGAAAAACTCCGGATACATTTTCATGAATTGACCGAGCGCGAACAGAAGATATTGTTCCTGCGACACTTCGAGGAGATGTCGGTCAAGGAAGTGGCCGCTGCAATGGAGATATCAGAAGGCCGTATCTCTCAGATTTACCAGAAGATACTCCTGAAACTGCGGGCGCTTATGGAGGCGGAATAACCGATTAATACGGAATCCCGATCATGACAGATTATAATTTTGACTTTGAACAGCGGCGGCTTGACTCCTCAGAACGTACTGACAGTGATGGCGGCGGTACCTCGTTTGTCTTTTACGACGGATCGCCGAACGGCAGGAAAAAAGGTGGTCATCCGTTTGAAGAAGAACAGAAAAAGAAACCGGTTGATTTCGGTGAACCTGTCGAGTTGAATTTGTCCGATAAAGCTCTTGGGGTGGATGAGGAAGCCGATGATGAAACCCCAGACGGCGAGGCTGCCGCACCTTCTCCCCATATCGGTGCCCATATCAATATTGAAGTTTAACGCTTTTTTATCGCTTTCTGCGGATGAATTTTCCCCTGACCGGATGTATTTTTTCCTTTAAACATACAATTCCGGGGAATTTCGCTTATGCTGGCTGATGTTGTAAAAAAAATCATATTCCGGCTGTCCTCTCAGCTTTCGGTTCTGTTTTTCTTCCTGTTTTTCTTCGTACATTACATCCATGCCGGCAACGCTCCCGCGCCAACTGCCTCTGCCGCAATACGCGGACTTGAGGAGATCAAATCATCTGGTGTTCTGCGTGTGTTGACGATGCCGGATCCCGAACTGGCACATCTTCAGCGCGGAGAGTCGATCAGAGAACAGGAGCTGGCGCTTCTGGAGTCTCTTGCCGACTGGTTGAAAGTCCGGCTTCATTTGATTCAGGTGGTGAATTATGAGCAGCTTATCCCGGCCCTTGTTGCCGGAAAGGGTGATATTATCGCTGCCAATATGACTATTACTCCCGAGCGTCAGGCCAAGGTCATTTTTTCCCTGCCGATCGAGACTTTGCGCGAGCAGCTGGTTGTTTCTGTGAAGGCCGGGATCCGTAACCTCAACGAACTCAATTCAAAGTCGATTGTGATTGAGAACGGTACCAGTTACTGGAGGAACGCCGCGAAATTGCGACAGCGCTTTCCCGGACTCGGAGTCATTGGGGTTGACACCGATACTGAGACCCTCATCGGGCAGGTTGCGTCGGGCAACATCGAGTTGACCATTGCCGATGACAACTATATCGATAATTATCTGACCTACCGCTCCGACATCAAAACCATATATACGTTTCCGGAAAAATGTGAGATGGCGCTGGCAATGCATCGTAAATCCGGACAGCTAAAGGCGGAGATCGATGCCTTTTTACGGCAGGAGCTGCCATATCGGCGTGTCCGCGGCGGACGTTTCGACCTGCCGGCAATCAAGCGCCGCCGTATTATCCGCGTTATTACCAGTGACAACCCGGTAAACTATTTCATTCATCGGGGACGGCTGATGGGGTTCGAATATGACCTGGTAAAAAAATTCGCCGATGAATATAAACTTCATCTGGTGATGATAACACCGCCACACTCGCAGCAGATGATCCCGTGGCTGCTTGAAGGAAAAGGCGATCTTATCGCCGCTTCTTTAACGGCGACCGAGGAGCGAAAAAATGTCGGCGGGATGGCGTTCGGTTCCCCTTACATGGATGTCAATGAGGTGGTGGTGACCCGTAAGAACGACTCCTCGCTGAAATCCATCGCCGACCTGAAAGGGCGGACCTTTGTGGTTCGTGCCGGCAGTTCATATCTGGAAACTCTGGAAAAACTCAAGGCAAAGGGACATTCGTTTAATATCAGCGTACTATCCGGCGAGGAGGATTCGTTTGAGATACTTTCCGCGGTTGCCGAAGGAAAATACGACTTGACTCTGGTCGATGACGTCTATCTCAAGGCTAAACTTCAAGGGGGTGACGATATTAAAGCCGTCCTTACCCTTGCCACCGGCAAAAAGTATGCCTGGGCGGTGCGCCGGAGCAGTCCGGAACTCCTGGCGGCGGTCAATGCCTTTTTCAAAAAAGAATACCGCGGCACTTTTTTCAATATGATGCGGCGTAAATATTTCGATGTCGCCAAGGAGGGGGTCGCCTATCAGGAGAAAAAGGAGAACGGACAACTGCTTTCTCCCTTTGACGATATCGTTCGCCGACATGCCGGTGATAACAACTTTGACTGGTGCATGATTACCTCGCAGATTTTTCAGGAGAGCCGTTTTGACCACAAGATTGTAGCTCCGGACGGAGGAATGGGATTGATGCAGCTGATGCCTGCCACCGCCAAACAGTTGAACTGTAACAATCCGCTTGACCCCGACAGCAACGTCCGCGCCGGGACACTGTATATGAACAAGCTGCGGAGCCGGTTTGACGATCGGGTAAAACCCATTGACCAGTTGTGTTTCGCCCTGGCCAGTTACAACGGTGGTTACGGACATGTTGCCGATGCCCGGATACTGGCCGCTGAAATGAAGCTGGATCCGAACGTCTGGCGCAACAATGTGGAGGAGGCGATGAAAAAACTCTCAACTTCCACATATGCTTCCCGCGCCCGTTACGGATTCTGCCGTTCCGACATCATCAATAAATATGTTCAGAACATCATGTTGCGCTACTATCACTATCAGCAGATGGTTAAAAATGGAAAGACTGAGTCTGCGGATACCGAAAATAATAGCAAAAAAGACTGACCGCGTGTATATTTGCCTTCTTTATGTTTAATGTGTAAATGGATAGAGGTTTTGGATGAAGAAAGCGTGTTTTCTGGATCGCGACGGAGTCGTGATCGTTGAAAAAAATTATCTCTCCGATATTGCGGAGGTGGAGTTGGAGCAGGGGGCGGCGGAGGCAATCCGTCTGCTGAAAGAGCACGGGTATATGGTGATTGTCGTGTCCAACCAGTCTGGCGTGGCACGGGGATATTTTGGAGAGGAACAGGTTCGTGCCGTTAATGCGCAAATTGACCGTTTGCTGGCGGCTCAGAACACGGCGGTTGATGACTGGTTCTACTGTCCCCACCACCCCAAAGGCACGGTCCCAACCTATGCGGTTGACTGTTCCTGCCGAAAACCGGAACCGGGCATGCTGTTGCAGGCGACGAGGAAACATGAACTCGATTTAACGCGGTGTTTCATGATCGGCGATAAGGTGTCCGATATTCAGACCGCCCGGAATGCCGGCTGTGCCGCATCGGTTCTGGTGATGACCGGTCATGGTGGAGAAAACGAGGACCTGACCGGTATCACCTTGGCTCCCAACATCCTTGAGGCGGTCAAAATTTTACTTCAGGAACGGGTCTGATACCTCTTCAAATGGTGAAAAGGCTGAGTAACCATACGGTTACTCCCGCTACCGTCCCTTCGACCAGCGTTCCCAGGGTTTGCAGTTTAAGGCCTTGTTTCAGATTCATGCCGGAGAACTGGGTGACGACCCAGAAATAGCTGTCGTTGGCATGAGACACCACCATTGCGCCGGCCCCGATAGCGACTACGGTCAATGCCTTTGCCATATCGGTGTCCAGGCCGAGCGAGCCCATCAGCGGCAGCATCAGCCCTGCCGTGGTCACCATGGCAACTGTGGATGATCCCTGCGCCGTTTTGATCGCCGCGGCGATCAGGAACGGTAGGAGTATGCCCAGATTGGAATCTTTCATGCCTTCGCCGATAACCTTGGCGATGCCGGAGGTCTGCAGCACTTTGCCGAACGATCCGCCGGCTCCGGTGATGACGATGATCGCCGCCGCCGCCAGCACCGCGTCACCGACCCAGCCGTCGCCTGCCAGCATTCTCAATTCAAGTTTTTTGGGCAGGAACAGCGCGGTCACGACGCCCAGCAGGAGCGCCACGGTCGGCTGTCCAAGGAAATTGACCAGCGGCAGCCAGGAGGGAAGCGCATCGGCTGGTGTCGATTTGTATATGATGCCGCAGACTGAACTGAGTACGATCAATACTAGCGGAAAAACGATTGGGACCATGGATTTGGCAAACCCCGGACGGCTCGCGGTATCTTCCTTCTTTTCCGGCTTTTCCTCGTATTCCGGAACCGGTTCCGCATTGATTTTGACCCTGGCCGCGACCTTGACCGCGAAGATCCACGATGCCAGTGCCGCCACCAAACTTACCAGCAGTCCGACGACAATAACCATGCCGAGGTCGGCATTAAGAATACCGGCGGCGGTTACCGGCCCCGGTGTTGGCGGTACCATCGTATGGGTGGCGTAAAGGCCGAGGCTCAACGCGATAGCCCCGGCGGCGATCGATATTCCGGCTTTTCTGGTCAATGCCTTGTTCAGCGGCGAGAGAATGACGAAGCCCGAGTCGCAGAATACCGGCATGGAGACGATATAACCGACCAGCGCCATGGCCAGTGGAACGTTTTTCTTTCCGGTTACCCGGAGTGCCCCCGCCGCCAGACTTTGCGCTCCTCCGGTCTTTTCCAGAAATGCGCCGATGATAGTTCCGGCGATAATCACTATCCCGATTGCCTTAAGTGTATTTCCAAAACCATCATTAACCGCCGCCACCAGATCTTTCAGCGGTATCCCGGTGAGCAGTCCATAAAAGAACGCCGCCAGCAGCAGCGCCAGAAAAGGATGCAGTTTATATTTCGCCGTTGATACGATGATAAAGATAATTGACAGCACCAGACAAACGATCAGCCACATAACCGGTCCCCCCTGTTTGGATTGATAGATCTCAGCGCGTTATATATATAATAACTATTCGGAAGGCGCGCGTCAAGAGGGCGGTTATTTTGAAGCTTCGATCAGTTCCTTCATCAAAGACTGTTTTTCTTCCATGGTCGTGGCGTTGCGAAGCCGGAGCATGATGTCCTGTTTCTTTTTTTCGCGAAAGTAATCGCGGATGGTTTTGAGGCAGTCTTCGACCGCTTTGCCGATCTTGTCGGGATGGTATTCGGCGGCTGCCGCCAGAATGCTGCTGATCTCAGGATCGGGATTTTCCAGCAGCCAGTTGTTCATGTGCGATATCACTGAGGACCATTCTCCCTCCATGGTAAGCCGGATTACCTCATCGATCGCCTTGCCCAGATTAGTGGTACTGAGCTGGTCGTGAGGCAATCCGGAAGACATCCGCTGTGCCGCGTTCTGATCGATCAATGAAAGCGAAAGCAATGTTTTTTCGGCGTCGAAGATGTGCGGGGGCAGGATTTCCGAAGCGGTCTGCGGTTTTTCAGGTATGGCGGCGGTATCGGCTGATACGGCCCCCCCAGTACCGATTGGCATAGCCGTGTCCGGCGCAAAGCGGCGCAGCTTGGCGAATTTTTCCTTTTCCCGGTAACGGTTGAGTTCGCGGAACAGTGAGTTTTCATTGACGCCCAGGCGGTCGGCGAGTTTTGACGTATAAAGCGAACGGGTCACGGAATTGGTGATCATCTGCAGGATGTGGATGAAATCATTGACGATCCTGGTTTTTCCCTGGGCCGTGGCCCCATCGTGCTCAATGGTTTTCCGGGCGTAGAGGAAATCGAAGAAATCAACCGCGGCGTCTACGGCTCCGGCTATGGCTTCAGGTCCGGCGGTATGTAATAGTTCGTCGGGATCCTTGCCGCCGGGGAGGGAGATGACCTTGATTTCAAATTCCAGCGGCAGCAGGATCTCAAAGGCGCGGACGGCGGCCTTTAATCCGGCGCTGTCGGAGTCGAAACACAGATAGATCCTGTCGGCATAACGTTTCAGCAGCCGCGCCTGTTCGTTGGTAAAGGCCGTACCCTGCGGCGCGACGGCATTGGAGAATCCCGCCTGATGCATGGCGATGACGTCGATCTGCCCTTCGCAGAGGATGATGAACTTTTTTTCATGGATCGACTGCCGGGCCAGCGGCAGGGCATAAAGCACGTTGCTTTTCTTGAAGACCGGGGTTTCCGGGCTGTTGACGTATTTTGCCCCGTCGGTTTCCTTTTCCACGGTTCTGGCACTGAATGCCACTACTTTGCCCTGTTCGTTCCAGATGGGAAAGACCAGACGGTTGCGAAAACGGTCGTAAAAGCGCCCGGGCATTTTTTCACTGGGGAGGATTACTCCGGCGGCCAGCATCTCATCGATCGAATAGCCCTGGCTGAAACCCCATTGCAGGGTGTTTTCCCAGCCGTCGGGGGCGGCGCCGATGCCGAAACGCCGCGCCAGTTCTTCGGGGATGTCGCGGTTGTTGAAATACAAACGAACCGGAGAGCCGGGGTTCTGCCAGAGGCCGTCGGCGTAAAACTTTGCCAATTGGTCGTGCAGCTGGTACAGTCGTTCCTTGAGGTTACGGCTGACCTGTTCCTGTGCCGCTTCCTGCGGCGATGCCGCAGGTTTTTCCGGGATTATGATTCCACATCGAGAAGCGAGCATGTGTGCGGCGGTCGGGAAGTCGATGACCTCCTGTTCCATCAGAAATTTAAAGACATCGCCGCTTTTACCGCAACCAAAGCAATGAAAGTGCTGGCTTTGCTGGTTGACTACGAAAGACGGGGTCCGTTCCTGATGGAAAGGACAACAGGCTTTCCAGCTGGTTCCGGCGCGTTTTAAAGGGATATAACTGTTGATGACCTCGACAATATCGCTGCGTGATCTTATTTCTTCAATTATATCTTTGCCGATAGAGCGATTCATTCATGGTCTCCCGGCGGCAATTCGATTATTTAACCGTCTTTTTGAGCGTTTTTAGCCGGTTGATGACCTGGTCGCGCTGCTTCTGCATTTCCGGATTGGTGCTGGTCAGCTGCAGGTAGCGGGTATAATACTGGATGGCGTTTTTTCGTGCGGAATTGGAGCCGATATAATAATCGGAAAAAACGGCCATATTATATACCGGGATATAGTTTCCCGACGCGTAACGGTATGCCTGGGCGAAACATTTTCCCGCAGTTCCCAAATCGCCTTTGGCGGCCAGGATCAGACCGATCTGGTTCCAGGGTTCCGGTTTGTTTTTAAAGCGATTATTGACCGCCAGCTTCTTGTAGTAATTGATTGCCGAGTCCAGTTGCATCTTATTTTCGATCTGAGCCAGCAATACCAGAGTGTTGGCGTCGTTACCGCGCAACTTTTCCGCCTGACGCAGCGGTGTCAGGCTGTCTTCGAACTTGCCCTGCTGGTAGAGCAGGCGCCCCAAATGATACTGGGCGTAAAAGTTTTCCGGGTCGGTTTTGACTGCCTGGCGATAGATTTGCAACGCATCTTCCGGACTGCCGACATGTTCGAGCGCGATACCGTACATCACCAGCGCGGAGATGTTTCTTTCGTCGCGCTTCGCCGCCTTTTCCGCCAATTCGAGCGCGATTTTCCAGTTACTTTCATGCGCTTCGACAAATGCCTGGTTGAGCAACTCTTCCGAGGTTTGGCTTCTGCCGCAGGAACTCAACAGGACCGGAAGTCCCGATCCCAGCAATAATATTACCAATAAATTTATTTTTTTCATAATTTTAAGCTTTACTCCGCCGCTTGATGCAGGTCAAAAAAAGATATATTAAATAAACTTACCTCTTAGGCTTTTTTTTGCAAATTTTTTTTGATAAAACTGGCAACTTTCACTGCCCGTATAAAAATAATCTCCACCCTTTTGCCGTGATTAACTGGCAATCGGCGGCGATAATGATATATTTTATTGTTTTTCTG
>QKAL01000262.1 GCA_003246475.1 Lentisphaerota bacterium | reverse complement strand
AGAAATTCCGTAAAAAAGATAAAATAACCAACTAGAAGAGAGGAAAGAAAATGCAAAAGAAAATTTTTACACTTATTGAGCTTTTGGTGGTGATAGCTATCATCGCAATCCTGGCAGCAATGCTGCTCCCGGCTCTGGGACGGGCCCGAAATATCGCCTATCGTGCCGGTTGTACCGCCAACCTGAAACAATTAGGTCTGGCTTCCGCCTCCTATTCCAGTGATTCGCAGGACTATCTGCCGATGACCAACCCCTCCTGGCCCGGCGGACAATGGAATATCAGCTGGCCTGCCGGCCCCCTTAAGGACTACTACAAAAACGTCAAAGTACTACAGTGCCAGGCGGTAAAAATGCGAGATTCGCTCGGAACCAACGGCGATTCTATGATGACCAAGGGCGGATTCGGCAGCAACCCCACCTGCGATTACGGCATGAATGCCTTATGTGGTGGTTGGAGTTCGGACACGCCATACAATCCGGTCAAGGTCAACCTGGTCAGAAAGCCATCCGGCGCGGGATATTTCATGGATGCCATGAACTACAGCTGGTATTGGGAACCGTTTGGCAGTCCTTATGAAATTCAAGGACCGTACTTCTACCACTGGGGCGCGTCGGACTGGCGGCATGACAAAGGCGTAAACTGCGAATTTGTCGACGGCCATGTTGAATATCGCCGCAAACAGAACGATTTCGGCAACTCCGCCGAAGAACGCCACTACTATTGGATGTGGGCTTGGAATAATTTATAATTTGGAGTATTATAGTTATGATCTGCATTAAATATCTTTCAACATTAATACTTGCATTGAGCTGTTTCACCTGTCTCAGTGCCGCCGACAGACCGGTCTATCAAGAGGATTTCGAAGGGCCAAAGCCACTGGGTGAATGGACCGGCGGCGGCGGGGAAGTCGGCGGCAAGGGCACAGTGAAAGTGGTCACCGGCAACGCCCATAGCGGACGTAAATCCGCCGCCTGGCAGTATGATTTCACCAACATCAAACCTCAAGGATGCGTCTATACCCGCTGCCGTTTGATGCAGCCACTGATGAAGAAACCGCAGCGCCTTGCGGTCTGGATACTGGGCGACAACAGCGGCAGGGCAATGCAGTTCCGCATTCAGGATGCCACCGGACGCGTCTGGCAGCACGATCTTTGCAAAATCGACTGGACCGGATGGCGTCGAATCGAGGGCGTTTTCTCCCCACAGGCCTACGCCTGGGGCGGAAAGCCGACAAAGGATGGACAGTTTGTCTACCCGCTGACCTTCATCGAGTTCATGATCAGCGGCGACAAGCCGGGAGACTTCAAAAACAAGGGTACCATTTATCTGGACGACCTGGAGTTTCTGGAAACCGCCAAGGACGCCGAAACCTTCTAACTATTTCTACCATATAAGGTATACGATGATCAAGAAAATATTGACTGGGGCCGTCATGGCCATCATGATTGCCGCCGGAGCGGAAAATCCGGAAATCCTGCCGCTGCAGATGATTGTCTCAGGCGACTGGGGCGACTCCAATGTCGGCGTCGGAACGGAACCCGGACTCAAACTGCATCTCCGCAATATCTCCCCCGATCCTATTGCATTCAAGCTCGACTGGCGACTGCACGATTTTGTCGGCAAAGAACTTTCCGGCGCCAATTCCGAAATCAAACTGGCCGGGCTGGCGCGCCAGGATCTACCGCTGCCGGTAAAATTGCCCGGTCTCGGCTGGTACCGCATCGACATTGCCATAGATGCCGCAAAGCCGCCAACGCACTTGAAGCAGAGTTTCTCTCTTGCCTCGGTCCCGAAAGTTGAAAACAACGGTTATGATCGCAGTTCTCCTTTCGGCACCAACGGGCATAACGAATTGAATTACGCCCTGCTCCGAAGTCTGGGCGTCACCATGTCCCGTGTCGATGTCGAATGGCGGCTTATGGAACCCCAGGAAGGGCAATGGGACTGGGAACCCATCGAACGACTGCTCCCGGAAAGCAAAGCTAACGGTGTATTGCTGTTCGGCTGTATCGGCTACAACCCGCCCTGGCTGAAAGTCCCGGAGGGCAAAGGCACCGATCATGAAAAATTCCTCAACTTTATTCGCAAAACCGTTACACATTTCAAAGATTCCATCTTTTACTGGGATCTCTGGAACGAACCGCAATACAGCTGGAGCGGCGGCAAGGAAGAGTTTGGACAATTAATGTACCGGGCCTATCGGATTATCAAGGAGATCCAGCCGGAATCAACCGTATGCTTTAACGCCCATCCGTTCGAAAACACGATGCAGGGATACACGCTCGACAATTTAAAACCGCTAAAAGGAAAACTGCCATTCGACGTACTTGGCGTTCACCCCTACAGTCGCCCCAAATCACCGGACGATATCGACTTTTACTATCACATGATAGAAATGCACAAGTGGGTCAAGAATAACGCCCCGGACCGCCAGTTGTGGATCAGCGAACTGGGGTGGGAAACCTCTACTGACGCATTGGGCGTCAGCGAGCGCCTGCAGGCCGCGTATCTGGTCCGTTCCGCCGTCATGGGACTGGCCGCCGGGGTGAAGAAATACATCTGGTATCAGCCCTACAGCGGGCGTGACATGACCTACGGTGAAGCACAATATGGCTTTCTCGATGCCGATCTGCAACCAAAACCCTCGGCCGCCGCATACGCCTGGACCGCCTTTCTGCTGCGTGAAGCTACTTTTCTGGAAGAAATCAAGCTTGGCCGCAGTCTGCGCTGCTTCGCCTTTTCCCGACCGAACAAGGAAGCGGTCGCCTACCTCTGGGCGGTCAACGACCCTCTGATACTGCATCTCCCCGGCAAACTTCCTGCCGACATGTCAGTGACACGAATCGACGGTTCTGATATGCCTGCCCAAGGCAACATCTTGCAGGCCGAGGACATCGCTACCGTCATCCGTCTACCGCAGAAGAAACTGTCGGAACTCAAAGCACTGCTGCGCGAAAGCAAGTTGTCCATGGATAATCCGGTCAGGGTAAAATCCGTCATTCCCGACAACGATTCCATTCGGTTGATAATGGAAAACCGCGACATCAAGGAAATCGCCGTTTCTCTGAACGTAATCCTCCCTCCGGGAATGAAGTTTCAGAACTCAAAACTCAACGGACAGAGTCCGGCAAAAATCGACTTCTCCATTCCCGGCAGCGAAAAGGAAATCCGCCTGAAAGTCAAATATCCGCACCTCCCCTTGAACGACCAACTGGCCATTGCAATCAATACATCAGCAGGACAGAAAAAGCTGATGTTGCCCATTCACGTCGAAACCGCACACTATATGCCCAGTTTCGCGTTAAACGGCAATCTGGACAAATGGCGTAAATTTACCCCGATCATTCTCAACGACTTCAACCACATCGGTCCCGCCGATATGCAGAAGGATTGGAAAGGGCCGTCCGACCTCAGCGTCAAGGCGTGGTTCGGCTGGAACGAACAAGGTTTGCTGCTGGCAGCGGAAGTTTCTGACGACAAGCACTGCAACTCCAGCGATGCCAATAATTTATGGGGAGAAGACAGCATTCAGATCGCCATCGATTTGTCATCGAAAATTATCCCTAACAGCTACGGTTCGACCTCCGCAGAAGTCGGCGTCGGCCTTTCAACTAAAGGAACGCTTTCCGCCGTATATTCCGGCAACGCCGCCATCATGCCGCAAACCGTTATCCGCCGCAACGGCAACCATACAGATTACGAAATTCTCCTGCCATGGACGGTCTGCGGCACCAATAACCCCACACCATCCGCAGGGACATTCATCAGCGCAGGGTTTATCGTCAACGATTCGGACGGCGCCGCCAGAAAGTGGATGGGCCTGAGACAAAACATCATCGGACAGGATAAGAATCCGTCCATGCTACCACGACTGTTGCTGGAAAAACCGCAACAGAAATAATACAGGAGTTCATTATTTATGCATCAGCGTTTCGATCTTGGCAAATTGAATTGGACTTTGTCCGGATGGCACCCTTATCTCTGGGAGCTGGACAATTCCATGGAGCTGGGAGAAAAACAATATCCCGAGTTCGCCTCAATACCAGTATCTATCCCCGGTTCGGTTCAACTGGCACTAAAAAAACATGACCTCATTCCCGACTGGAATTACGGTTTTAACGCGCGCCAGTGCGAATGGGTGGAAAATCGTCATTGGTGTTTCGCCACGGAACTCCCCATGAATATTCCCGCCGGGGAATATGAACTGGTTTGCGAAGGTCTGGATTACTCCGGCTGGATCCTCATTGACAGGAAGATTATTGCCGAATTCCGGGGCGCCGATCGCGTCCACATTGTTCACCTCTTACTTACGCAAAACAATAAACCGCAACGGCTGGAAATTATTTTCGATTCCCCGCCGCGCTTTCTCGGACAGTTCGGACGGACAACCAAGATGAGTGTCGGCAAATCCCGCTATTATTATACGTGGGACTGGGTTCCGCGCACAGTCCAAACCGGCATAACCGGTCCCGTCATCCTGCGCAGTACCGCCGCCAAACGGGTCGAACTCGAAGCCTGTACCGCAACCGGCAACAGCCTTTTTCTGCGCGGAAGGATCCTTAACGGAGAGAACATCTGTGTCTCTATTAACGATGGAGAATGTCAAATCTGCGCCGAAATCTTCACCTCGGCGGAACTGGAACAGGGCATCAAGTTCTCCAATCTTGCCGTAGAACCGTGGCTGCCGAACGGTATGGGCAAGGCAAAACTGTACGAGTTGGACATGGAGGGACAATCTTGGCAAATCGGCTTCCGACAGATCAACTGGAAACCCTGCCGTAACGCTCCGCCAGCCGCAGATCCATGGATCTGCGAAGTCAACGGGATCCCCGTGTTTATTCAGGGCATCAATTGGACCCCGATACGCCCCAATTACGCCGACGTAACCCGGGAAGATTATCGCAACAGATTGGAGAAATATCGCAATTTGGGCATCAATCTTATTCGCCTCTGGGGAGGCGCAGTCATCGAAAAAGAATGCTTATATGAGCTCTGCGACGAACTAGGCATCATGGTCTGGCAGGAATTTCCAATGAGCTCTTCCGGGCTGGAAAATATTCCCCCCGATGACCAGGAAACCATGGACGACATCATTGTCGCTGCCCAAGATTACCTTTCACGCCTGATTACCCATCCCTCGCTGATCGCGTGGTGCGGCGGAAACGAACTGCAACGCGGTCCCAACGGCAAAAAATGTGGTTGCGGTCACCCCTGTTCCATCGAAGAGCCGCTGCTGGCGCGCCTGGCGGAACTTGTAAAGCAACGCGATCCAGGACGGCGTTTTCTCCCTGCATCGTCCTCTGGACCACGCTTTTGTGCAGACGAAAAGGAATTCGGAATGGGGTTGCACTGGGATGTCCACGGCCCGTGGAAAGTCTCGGGCGTACCGGATACCGCCTGGCGGCGTTACTGGGAAAACGACGATGCGCTGTTCCGTTCCGAAATAGGATGTCCGGGAACAAGTCCGGCCGCAATGATCCGGCAATATGCCGGAAACGCCGCACCATTTCCGATTGCAGGCAATCCACTATGGAACTACCCGCTACCATGGTGGAATGAAAATTCGGCATTCGTCGCCGAATTCGGTCGTGAACCCGAATCGCTGGAAGAATACGTAACTTGGAATCAACAGCGGCAAGCGCAAATACTCTGTTATATCATAGCAACGGAAAAACGCCGGTTTCCGGAGTGTGGCGGAGTAATAATCTGGATGGGACATGACTGCTTCCCCATGACCTCCAGCCCGGCATTACTAGATTTTAACGGCGAATACAAGCCCGCCGCATTGGCGTTAAGGGAAATCTTTCTTCAGGAACCACCCACCGATCACGAATTGAGAAAGTCACGGATCTCCGTCGCCACCCTCAGCATGTCGGCAAACTCATAACGCGAATCAACCGGAATGGAGATAATCCACGAATAAAGAGTGTTGGACACGTTATCGGGGGCGGGCCAATGGACCGGTAGGAAGATGTTGTGGTTGAAAAGATGTTCGCGCAACTCATCCCGCCGGTCAACATTGATAACAAACACCGAAGGGAAATCGGGTTTAATACGGATCGCATACTGGCTCAATTCTTCAGCCAGAATGCGGAAATTGCGGATGCGCATCCGCCGTTCATGGTCGAAACTCTTAAAAAAGTTGTTCAACGCCATAATCCCGCTATCTGAGATCCGGAAAATATCGTGCTGTTCGTCGATCAGCTTCTCTCCGCAACGGATCTTACCCAGAAATGCCTCTTCGGTTTCCGTTCCGTTGTAGATATAGTCATATTTCAGGTGTCTGCCTTCATATTTAACCGCGGCAAAGGGGGCGGCCGTCATTTTTATCATTTCCGCGGGGAGCTCAAAAGAGGAACGGATGACGCTTCCGTCAGAAGCGGGTGATATTTTCCTGAAACTGTTGAACCCGGCCCAAGCGGAAAAAGAGTCATTGAGTTCAATTTCAGGGAGAAAAACCCCGTCTTCAATCACAATAATTCCCTTGCCGGTAAAACTGGACAAATCCGGCTTATGCCCGAAATAATCGATAAGATAAACGGCGTCGAACTGTTGGCTGAAAATCGAATCAAGATCAGGGGCAAGGTTCTCATTGACATGATAAAAAGCAAACGACGCACCCAGTTCCTGAAAAACGGAGATAACCGACGCACAGACAAAATCCGGAACCAGACATTTCTTCCCGCGCATCATTGCGCTACTTAAGATCAAGCGCAGCGAAGACCTTCCCGAATCGGTAACATAATGGAAGCCGTCTTCACGTTTAAGTTCAATCTCGCCGCCGATATTTTTCATACAAAACCTTTCCTGATTTCTATAACGACAACTATCTTTTATTAATCCTGATAATATACCACGCCAGTCAAAAACTTTCCACAGTGAATCATTTACGATAACGCAACAGATAATGCCGGTAATCTTTTACCTTTTCCGGAAATTTTTCTGCCCAAGCCCGACAGACGGCCTCATACACCACTTTATCGTGAACCTTTTTCCCAACATGAAATTCGCCTCGCAAGGGCGAAAAACCCGCCTTGAAACGCATCAACGAATCATCTGGACCCATTCCACCGCCCAAATGCATCTTCGTTGCTCCGTTTTCCCTCGCGGTCTGTACGGCATAGTCCAGCAACACATTCACCCCGGCAAGTCGGGAATAAACCGGATCCCTCGCCGATAGATGGTAATGCGCATAGCTTTCATAAATAAATAACAGCAGCGAAGCTATAGTCCTGTCCTCAAATACCGCCTCAAGAAGCAGACTGCGCCCGGTCTGGCCAAAGCCACGACGCAACGCCTTATAATACTCGTCAGGAAAAAAATATTCGGATGTGGCAGAGAGGTTCTGCATGGTTCCTTCGTAAAGACGGCGAAACCCGTCCCAATCCTCCGACAACCGACAAACCACCCCGTTTTTCCGGGCTTTACGGATCATATTACGGTTTTTGCCGTCATAACTATTCTCCCATAATGCCTCATACCCGGCAGTCAGATCGAGATAGACCGTGTCATGAAGATAATCAGTGTCCATGTAAGGCGCGGCAAATCGATAGTTCTCCAGCAATGGATGGAAACGCGTAAACTCAGCAATAATATGCTCCGATTGACAGAACTCGGCAAAGGCGGAATATACTTGAGAAATAAATCCGGGGTCTTCACAATCCGACAGCGGACCGTTATACCCGTACGCACCCTCAATATCATAATATTCCTGCGCCAGGGGAAGAAGATTCAAAGCGTTTACAGAACGCCGGAAAAAAGGGTAGAGAAACTGCCGGCCGTTGTCTCTGGCGACCCAACAGAAAGCCTCGGCCTCTTGCCCTATGACATTGGCAGCATAATATTCCGGGGTGTAATAGACATCCCGCGATCCCTCCGGCAACTTTGCCAGACAAGCACTCCAGGTTTCCGCTTCCCGCAGAGATAACCGTAATATCTCCATTGCCGCTCCTCTACGCTTACAGAATAAGGAATATAACCCATCTCTCGGGTTTTACAATTGTTCTTCGCCACCGCGACATATCGCCTGCAGCGCGGCCGGAACTCGGATTGGACGACCATCGCGTGTCATACAGGCATGAACGGTAAAGCCACTAACCAGCAACAGTCCATCACGGTACACTTCACAAACAATCTTGATTCTTACCCCTTTCGCCTCTTCGACATAACCGCGAATCGTCAGCAGATCATCATACTTCGCCGGGGCCTTGTAGCTGCATTGCGCCTCGATGACCGGCAGCATGATTCCATCCTCTTCAAGCTGACGGTAAGGCAAGCCGTTTTCACGCAGAATTTCAGTACGTAAGCGCTCAAAATAGATAAGATAATTGGCGTAATAGACCACGCCCATTTGATCGGTGTCGGCATAGGGAACCCGGTATTGGAGTTCAGTTGCCGCCATCTTCAATCCTCCCGGTTATCGCAGCCAGCACCTGCTCAATCGTCATGTCTGTACTGTCAACGAGGATTGCGTCGGAGGCTTGCCGTAGTGGAGCAACAGTACGCGTGGAATCAATTCGATCACGCTCGGCAATCTCTGCCGCCACCGACATTACCGTGGCATTTTCAACCGTTTCACCGGCCTGTGCCAGGCGACGGCGCGCTCTCGCCTCTGGTGACGCGGTAAGAAAAAATTTATATTTGGCATCGGGGAAGATCACGGTTCCAATATCCCTCCCCTCCATGACGATCAGGCCGAGGGAGGTATAATCGCGTTGCTTCTGCAGCAACCAGGCCCGGACTTCCGGTATCGCGGCAACAGGGCTGACCTGAGCGGTAACCTCTGGCGCGCGAATCGCACAACCGACAGGAAACCCATCCAGATAGAGTTCGTAGTTGTTGTCTACGTTGCGACGGTATTCCAACGTTGTATTCCGCAGCAACTCTTCAATCCTCGGAATATTCTGCGTCGTGATCGGGATCCCGGCCTGCTGTATGCGCCAGGTAATCGCCCGGTACATGTTACCGGTATTAATATAGGGAATTCCCAGAAACTGAGCGACCCGGGAGGCTATCGTACTCTTTCCCGATGCCGCCGGGCCGTCAATGGCAATAACATTTGCCTGCATTTGATGCTTTATCCTCTCTCAGCCGCGACGACCGCGGATCTTTCCATGCTTGAGGAACCCTTCATAGTTACGCATCGTCAGTTGAGATTCCAGCTGATTGAGGGTATCAAGAACCACCCCGACCATAATCAGCAGACTGGTACCGCCAAAAAACGAGGCAACCATATAGGGCAATTTCAAATTACTATAAAGCAACGTCGGGAACAGCGCCAGGAACAACAACATGAACGCACCCGCCAACGTGACCCTGGTCATCGTCGAATCAAGGAAATCAGCTGTCGGCTGACCAGGACGAATACCCGGAATGAAAGCGCCTTCCTTTTTCAAATTGTCGGAAATCTGAATCGGATTAAACTGATTCGAGACCCAGAAGAAAGAGAACAAAATTATCATGATGCCGTAGATGACGTTATACCAGAGACCACCGAAATCAAGAAACGGCTCAAGATATTCCCGGGTGAAAGTGAAATACCTCACCAGAACCATCAGCACCTGTAAAATCGCACCGGCAAAGATGATCGGCATAACCCCGGAGAAATTTACCTTCAACGGCATATAGGTGGTTCCGGTCTGCGATTTGGCATTGCCATACCCTTTCCGAACCATTTGAATCGGAACCCGACGCTGACCCAGAGTCAACATAATTGTCGCGGCAGTTACCAGACCAAAAATCGCAAATAGAATCAATAAATGGACAGATGTAAAACGGATGCCGGTAACACCGCCTCCGGACTTCGCCAGATCAACCAACTGGGTGATCGCACTGGGCAGACGGGCGATAATACCGATAGTAATAATCAGTGATACACCGTTGCCGATACCACGTTCGGTGATCTGTTCGCCCAACCATACCAGAATCATGGTACCGCAGGTAAGGATGATGACCGTCATACAGATAAAAAACGTACCACTGTCATAAACCAGCGGAGATGCCGGCCGGGGCAGATTGATTTTTTCAGGATTGATCATCGCCGTAGCGGCAACCGCACCCTGAACCAGACAGATGAGAACAGTCAGATAACGGGTATATTGATTGATTTTCTGCCGACCAACATCGCCTTCACGCATCATCTTTTCAAGCGCAGGCACCACCGGAGTAAGCAGCTGCATGATAATTGATGCAGAGATATAAGGCATAATCCCGAGAGTAGCAATAGCAAATTCCTGCAACGCGCCCCCGGTAAACAAGTCAAACATATCCACCAGCCCACTGCCGCCGCTGCCTTGTTTGAACGTATCAAAATATTCCTTCAACGCAATCGGATCCACACCAGGGCAGGGAATATTGGCCGCCAGACGAACCAGTACTATAATCCCCGCAGTGAACAGGATCTTCGACCTCAACTCTTTGACCTTCAAGCTGTTCAAGAATGCTTTAAACATTGCTCCCTACCCGTCTGTAAAAGTTAAATCCGGACGGCCGGAAAAGCCCGGCCGCCCGGTTGATCATGTGCTACACAATCTCACATTTGCCACCGGCGGCTTCAATCTTAGCCTGGGCAGCTTCAGAGAACTTGGCGGCCTTAACCGTCAACGGTTTGGAAATCTCACCGTTGGCAAGAACCTTCAACGCCAAATCACTCTTACCGATGATACCCTTGCTCTTCAGCACATCGAGATCAACAACCTCATTGGCTTCAAAGCTTTTGTCCAGAACACTGACGTTCACCAGATTGTACTCAATATGAGTCGGCTGTTTGAAACCGCGTTTGGGCAAACGACGGAAGAACGGAATCTGACCGCCTTCAAAATACGGACGTTTCTTGGAACCGGTACGGGAGTGCTGACCCTTGTCACCACGGCCCGCGGTCTTGCCCAAACCGGAGCTGTCACCACGACCGACTCTTTTACGAGCCTTTCTGGAACCGGCAGTCGGTTTTAATTCATGTAACTTCATTGTTTCTATCCCCAGTATTAGACGGTTTCGATTCCACGCTTGGCCAGGATGTCTTCATGATTCGCCAACATACTGATGGCTTTCATGGTCGCCTTAACGACGTTGACCGGATTGCCTGCGCCAAGAGACTTCGCAAGTACGTCATGTACACCGGCGAGTTCCAGCACCGCACGCATCGAGCCACCGGCGATCAAGCCAGTACCCGGAGACGCAGGACGCATCAGAACACGGGCGCCGCTGAACTTGGCTTCTACTTCATGCGGGATGGTGTCGCCGAAAGCAGGAACCTTTACCAGGCTGCGCTTGGCAATTTCACTGCCCTTACGGATAGCGTCGGAAACTTCGTTCGCCTTGCCATAGCCATAGCCGACCCGGCCGTTGCGGTCACCCACAACCACCAGCGCGCCGAAACTGAAGTTACGGCCGCCCTTTACGACTTTGGCACAGCGGTTGATGCTGATGACATTTTCTTCGAACTCGGAAACACTGCTCGCTACATTATCATTATTGTTTTTCGCCATTATCAGTAGCTCCTAAAACTTAAGTCCGGATTCTCTGGCAGCCTCGGCAAGAGCCTTGACGCGGCCATGGAATTTGAATCCGCCACGGTCGAAAACGACGTTGGAGATACCGGCCTTGATTCCTTTATCACCGATCATTTTACCGATCAGCTGGGCTCCGGCCACATTGACCTTGGCATTGGCTTCCTTGAACGCTTTTTCCAAGGAAGAGGAAAACGCCAGGGTTACACCCTTCTCATCATCAATCAGCTGGGCATAGATATTGCTCGCCGTAACGCATACGGACAAGCGGGGGCATTCAGCAGTACCAGAA
Source organism: Lentisphaerota bacterium (assembly GCA_003246475.1). Classification (GTDB taxonomy): domain Bacteria; phylum Verrucomicrobiota; class Lentisphaeria; order Victivallales; family SZUA-371; genus SZUA-371. The sequence continues at coordinate 9,430 of QKAL01000262.1, read as the reverse complement.
ATCTTCCGGCGAATGCGCATATGCCGACGCTGACGCTTAATCTTATTTGAAACATTGTTAGGCATTTTTTATACTCTCCCGGATCATTTACCTGCAGATTTACCGACTTTGATGACAACGCGTTCATCATTGTAACGGATACCTTTGCCCTTGTAGGGTTCGGGTTTCCGGAACTTTCTGATGGTGGCGGCCACCTGGCCAACCAGCTGCTTGTCTGCGCCTTCAACGGTGATCTTGGTGTTTTCAGCCACCGCAACCTTGATTCCTTCCGGGATCATATATTCGACCGGATGGGAATAGCCCAGATTCAGAGTCATCTTCTGACCGCTGACCTGCGCCTTGTAACCGACACCGATAATGGTCAGCTCCTTCTTAAAACCGGCGGTAACACCGATAACCATGTTATTGACCAGGCTGCGGGTAAGCCCCTGCATGGCATTCGATTCGCGGGTTTCGTCATTGCGGACAACCTTGACCAGGTCACCTTCCACGTTGACGGCAACGCGCGGAGGAATGCTCATCGCCAGCTTGGCCTTACCTTCAACCGCCACGGTACCGTCGTTGACGGAGACCTTGACACCGGAAGGTATCTTAATCACTATATTTCCAATGCGTGACATTTACTAAACCCTCTTGTTAAAAATTACCAGATGTAGCAGAGGACTTCGCCGCCGACATTGTTCTTCGCAGCATCCTGGCCGGAAACAATACCGTTCGGAGTAGACATCACTACGGTACCGTAACCGTTACGAATGCGGGGAATCTCCCGGCTGGTACAGTAAATACGGCAGGAAGGTTTGCTGATCCTTTTGATGCCTTCAATAACCGGTTTGTTATTGTAGAACTTCATCTTGATCTTCAGGGCCTTCTTGACCCCATCGCCTTCCACGGCATAATCCATAATATAACCTTCCTTCTTGAAGACTTCGGCAATTGCCGACTTAACCTTCGAGGAGGGCATTGAGATCTCCTTGAGACCCGCCATTCCAGCGTTTCTCAAGCAGGTCAACATATCAGAAATCGGATCTTGCATACTCATGTTTGATCGTCTCCTTACCAGCTAGCTTTGATAACGCCGGGAATCTTACCATTGGACGCCAGTTCTCTGAAACAGATACGGCACAACTTATATTTGCGAATATACGCACGCGCACGGCCACAGTTTTCACAACGGGTATAGTTGCGAACTTTGAATTTGCTGCCGCGAACGCATTTAGCAATAATGCTCTTCTTAGCCATTTTTTGTTGCTCTCCTAGTCTTATTCCGCGAACGGAAGTTCCATCAGCTTCAGCAACTCGCGGGCTTCTTCATCGGTCTTGGCCGAGGTGACCATGGTGATGTTGAACCCGAGCGGATACTTCAGCGCGTCCTGGTCTACTTCGGTAAAGATGGTGATGTCCTGGCAACCGACGTTGTAGTTGCCGGCGCCGTCAAAACCCTTCTTCGGAATGCCGCGGAAGTCGCGTACGCGCGGCAGAGCGATATGGATGTAACGATCGAGAAATTCATACATCCTGGCGCTGCGCAGAGTAATCATTACCCCGTTAAGCATTCCGGCGCGAAGTTTAAAGTTCGCAACGTTCTTTCTCGCTTTGGTGATTACCGGCATCTGACCGGTAATGCTGGCGAGCTGTTTTTTTGCTTCCTGGAAGGCGTCGCGTTCGGCATCAGAGCCGATACCGCAGCTCAGAACAATCTTCTTGAGCTTCGGCACTTCCATGATATTTTTATAGCCGCGCTGCTTGGTCAAAGCAGGGACTACTTCCTCTTTATATCTCTTGTACAAGTCCGGCATTGTTATTCTCCTTGCTTAAAGCACTCCGGCCTTATTCGCTCTTCTTATTGACGTTGGAGATGTGAACTGAAACGCTGCGCTCGATCATGCCTCCGTTAGGATTGGCCTGAGATTTCTTGATCGAACGTTTGCCCAGCTTGGCTCTGTCATCATCAGTAAGACCGGTGATCTCAAGAACAACTCTGTCTTTTTTCGGCAGGATGGCCAGGACTTTTGCTTCCCGATCCTTCCATTCGCCGGTATTGACAACAACCGCATCGTTTTTCTTTACATGGTATTTGCTGCTCATTATAACACCTCCGGAGCCAACGAAATAATCTTCATGAAGTCCTTTTCGCGCAGCTCTCTGGCAACCGGCCCGAAAATACGGGTGCCGACCGGGTTCTTCTGGGCGTCGATAACGACCGCCGCGTTTTTGTCAAAACGCAGGTAAGACCCATCGGGACGACGGATCTTATGAACAGTTCTGACGACCACAGCCTTGACTACGTCGCCTTTCTTGACGGAGCCGCCGGGAATCGCTTCCTTGACGGTTGCGGTGACGATATCACCGATATGCGCTACGCGCTTACGCTGTCCGAGGACGGTAATGGTAACAATACGCTTGGCGCCGGAATTGTCAGCCACGTCCATGCTGGTCTGCATCTGAATCATAGTTCGCTACCTCCCAGCTTAATTTTCGTTGGCACGTCTGATGATTTCCAGCAAGCGCCAGTTTTTGGTCTTGCTCAACGGGCGGGTTTCGGAGATTCTTACGAAATCGCCGACCTTAGCTTCGTTGTTCTCATCATGAACAGCATAACGTTTTTTAATGTTTACAACTTTCTTGTACAGCTTGTGGGCCGTACGTCTGGTGACCTCAACGGTAATCGTCTTGTGGCAGGCGTCACTGATTACGACGCCGACGCGCTGCTTACGATTGCCGCGGACAACTTTATTATCATCTTGAATGATAGCCATTTTTCGTCATTCCTTAATCAAAACGGTTTCAGCCTTGCTTGGTCTCGCCCATGACCGTCATAACTTTGGCGATGTCACGGCGGACCTGTCTGACACGGGCTGTCTTTTCCAGCTGTCCGGTTTTGGCCTGAATGGCGAGATTGAACTTTTCTTTCTTCAGATCAGAAAGAAGAGTATCTCTTTCAGGCGCAGTCATTTCACGAATATCTTTAATCTTCATAGTCTCTTAAACCTCTGGCTTAGCGCGCAAGAAACTTGCAGCGGAGCATGAGCTTGTTGGCGGCGCGGGACATGGCCTCGCGGGCCTCCTGTTCGTTGCAACCGCTTACTTCGAAGAGAACGCGTCCGGGCTTAACCGGTGCGACCCAGCCTTCGACATTACCTTTTCCCTTACCCATACGTACTTCCAAGGGTTTCTTGGTAATGGACTTGAAGGGGAACAAACGGATCCATACCTTACCGCGTCTTTTCAGATGCCGATTGATAGCAATACGAGCCGCCTCAATCTGGTTGTTACTGACGTAACCGCGGGTCAGGGCCTGGAGACCGAATTCGCCGAAGTCAAGTTTATTGTTGCTATAAGCAAGTCCAGCGTTACTTCCGCGCTGAATTTTTCTGTACTTTACCCTTTTTGGCATTAATGGCATGTTCTTGATCCTCCGTGGCCTCTTTATGGCATATCCAGACTTTTATTCCGATTTTCCCTGCAGTGGTGTTCGCTTCGGCGAAACCGTAATCGATGATGGCACGCAAAGTATGCAGGGGAATCTTACCTTCCTTGTACTGCTCGCTGCGGGCAAGTTCCGCCCCGCCGAGACGACCGGCACAATTGATTTTGATCCCTTCGACACCCATATCCATGGCAGTCTGAATGGCTTTCTTCATGGCTCTTCTGAAGCCGATACGCCGTTCAAGCTGCATGGCAATGTTTTCTGCTACCAGCTGCGCACAAACTTCGGCGCGCTTGATCTCAACGATGTCGACATAGATCTCTTTTCCGGGAGCAAACTTAGCGATAGACTGTTTCAGGGTCTCCAGCTCCGCGCCTTTTTTACCGATCAGCAACCCCGGACGAGCCGAGAAGATGGTGATACGGATACGGCTGGCGAATCTTTCGATCTGAATACGGGAAATCGCAGCGCTGAAGAAAGAGGTCTTGATAAACCGACGGATCTTCAAATCTTCATGAAGCCAGTCACCGTATATCGACTTCTTGGCGAACCAGCGGGATTCCCAGTTCTTGGTAATCGTTGTTCTTAACCCGATTGGATTGACTTTCTGTCCCACAACCAAATCCCCTTAGTTTATTTGTCCGCCAGGACAATGGTGACGTTACTTGTTCTCTTGCGGATTCTGCCTGCCGAGCCGCGGGCTTTCGGACGAAAGCGTTTCAAGGTCGGCCCAGGGCCGACGATGGCGGAGAGGACAGTCAGATTTTCACGGTTCAAATCAAAGTTGTTTTCAGCATTGGCGACCGCCGAGCGCAAGGTCTTTCCGAGGAGCCGGGCCGCTTTACGCGGACTCAGGTCTACGATAGCCAAAGCCTCCACAACCGAAAGTCCCTGAATCAGGCGTGATACGTGTCTTGCCTTTTCAGGAGCAATTCTTGCATGTTTGGTTATAGCTCGAACTTCCATAGTTCCGTTTCTCTTACTGTTGTTTTTTTCCGCTCCCGGTGAATGCCTGCATCCCCGGAGCCAATTCATTAATGTTACCTTCGACGACTACTGCCGCGGCGATGAACGGTCTAACCGCCACCACCTGCAATCGGCAGGTCCGATTCTCTCCCGTGTACCAGTTCAAGCCATTTTTTACACCTTGAACCGTCCCCGCGGAAAGAACTACGACACGGAGCTGGTCATTGACGGCAAGAATCCTTGATTCTTCCGCAATGCTTTTCCGAGAATAGTGCTCCGTGGCGGTACTGTTTTTTTCGGCGTCGCTCTTCAAGCTGTCGAGGCGGTATTGAATCCGCGCCTTTTCCAGCTTATCAATATTGATCTTCCCGAGAGCCACATCCATATAGTCACAGAAATCGACCACCTTTAGCGTAAGGGTTCTATTGTCGTCGACCATGCGCCGGAGTACTTCCAGCAGCTCGCCTTCCCTTGTGCCCTCCGTGGTCTTCCCGGAATTATCAACCACCGCGGCAACGCTGAGCTGCAACCTCCGGTACATGTCTTCCAGTGACTTGTACCGCTGCATTGTTTCAATGAACTCCTTGCGCATCTGAGCTTTTTCCCTTTCAAAGGCGGCCCGCTCATCCTGAAGCGCAAGTTTACTTCTGCGAATCTCCTCAAGCTCTTTCTCCACCAGAGAAAGCTTGTCCAACACACGCGATTCCTTTACGACTGACGCCGTCCGAATCTTCGTCTTCCCATCGTGCCGTTGCCCGGGAGATCCCGTCTCTTCACCCCAAAGTGCAGATACACCGAGGATAAACAGAGCGCTTAAGATACACGCGTAATGCCTTCGTGTCCAATAAAAATTCAGTTTTTTCATGATTTTTTCAGACATAAGCACCTTATAATAAGACCGCATGTATTAAAAACTGGACTGTTTGAGGTTGTACCGGGTGAAAGGGCACAATCCTTCCATGGTGTTCGGTGTAGCTCTAAAGGATGTTTAATCTATGCTCTTTGCCGCATTTGTCAAATCTCATTATTAAAATAATTATGAATTTTACGACAATGCTTACATAAAAATGGATGATGATAGCAGAAACCCCTGTCCATGATGTTAATTGACAGGGGCAAATGAAAAACTGCAATCGTTTCAATTGCGGAAGAATTTGATGACGACAGGGTGATGTTTCAAGATCAGATTGTCAAGTCTGATCGTCTGCCCGGAAACAGTATATGGAATATCATAGCTGTACCCGGAGATCAGGTCGATGGCGACCGGATGCCCAAATCCGCCCCAGCCGTTTATCGCAATCGAGCAGACGCGGTTATTAAGTTCGTCACTATACGGCAAAGTCGACCACACCGCCAGCGTGCGCTCATCTGGAGTTGCCGAATCGCTCAGTCCGAACGCCTTGACCTCCATCCCGGAAGGAACCTTGACCTTATCCCACGCGACATTCGCTCCTTTAACACAACCATGCAATGGCTGACTGACGACCTTAACCATCGCCTTGCGGTCAACGGAGTTACCGGCCAGCAGAGACGTCAAGCGCTGAACCGACAGATAAACCGGCTTGAAACTGAAATCACTGCGGACCAGCCCGAAGTTGGATTCCGCGTTAAATGGCTCCGACCCGCCGTCATCATAAAAGTCGTAGATACATGAAACCTTTACCGGCAGCAACTGGCTGAGTAGAAGACGGCGGACAATATAACACGCCTGCGCTTCTTCGGTATATCCCGCATATAACCCAGTTTCGTTTTTGCCGTTGAACCAGAATGAGGAGTACCCGAACTCCGTGGCCCACAGCGAACGCATCCTGCCGGTTCTGGAAAAATGTTCAACATATGAATTGACAAGTCCGGCATAAGTAAAGTTCTCGTCTCCGGTCTTGATGCCGTCGCGCGATTGCAGCGACTGCCCCCAGGGAACCTGTTCCGCCGGCATGGCATAGCCGTAGGGATGATCAACTACGCCGTCAAGTTTCGGAGAAACCCCCATTTTAAGAGCATGAAAGTTGGTTGAGGAACAAGCCCCGAGACCGATTACAATCGCCGCGGGACGGATCTTCTTGATCATCTCTGCTGCGGCATTGGTGTACTTTGCATGCTCCTTGACCCAGCGACTGACTTTGCCGTCGCCCTCCCAGCCGTTCCAGGTTCCACCATATTTTTTCAGCCAATTCCCAAAGTTGTTCGGCTCGTTGCCAAGCTCATAAACATCTACCAGGCCGTCGGTATCGCGCACGACGGCCTCGATTCGTTTCAGCGCCATGGACAGCTCTTCATCCGCTGACATAGTTACACAGAGAATCGTATTCAGCCCGCGATTCCTTGCCGCCTTCAAATACCTCAATTCATATTCACAGACCCCGAATCGATCGCCATCCTTGACGCCGGAAGTATCATCGCGAATCCATTTAATTCCGGATTCTCCGATCATCTCCAACAGTCTTTCGTATTCGACCCATCCGGAAGTCCGCTGCGAAAAATGAACACAAACGCCGATGGATGATTCTTTGATATTTTTGCTATTTACCGGCGCTCCCAGCGATTTATCCGAGGCTTGATTGCCGCGCAAAATCAGCATCTGTTTTCCCGTATTGCCATTCTTATCACTAACGGTAAAAGCTATTCTATATATGTTGCGCTCGTTACCGCTCCCGACCGCCAAAGGCATGTATGTGATAATCTGCCGCAGCGGACGCGGCTTGAGACTGAGCCGCAATACGCGATTCCGCCCCATCTCCGGAAAATCAAACGCCACATCAACGCCTTCCTTGCTATGATTTTCTGCCGTTACTTCCAGCATCGGTCCCCCAGCCGCTCGTATCCATTTCCCGGAAAAATTCCAGTTGCAGGCATTAATTTTGAAATCATTCGCGGCAAACTTCTGTTCCGGTATCTTGCTGCATTCTACTCGACAGGAGATAATGTCAATGCGGCCGGACTTACTTTTCTCATCCGTCACCATCAGCGAAAACCCCTGTAACGGCTGTTGTGGAACCGCCGCCTCTTTCCCCCCCCAAGCGCCGCTCCATGGCCCGGCGCAACTGAATTCAACATCACGGGTACCGGGACCAAAGGCACGTGTCTGTCCCTGAAAGGTCCGCCCTGATACATCGACAATCCGATAATTGAGCATGGTCTCCTGCGATGCTTTGACCTTCAGACGAAAGCCTTTCGCCGTCGGCGGAATACCGACGGTCGGGAAAACCGCCACATACTTTCCACCTTTACTGAAGTCATAATACAACTCGATGGCTCCCAGCTCCTCGTTTTTCCGCAATCCAGCCTCGGCGCCGGGAAACTCCCCGCCGTTATGCACCCCCCAGAACGCCGGATTATCACACCCGGTCAGGCACATTTCTTCACCGCGGACAAAGGGGCCGCCCAACATCATAACAGCAACCAGCAGATATATCAGCCGCATCTCACCATCCCCTTCCGATTAATATGGTATCCATTTATTGTTTTCACTTCCACCATTGGCAGGAGTCCACCAGCCGCGCGTTCCCAGAACATCAACATTATATAGTCCACTGCTGAGTCTATTGGGAGAACGAACCGCACTGACATGGCCATCAACCCACATCACGTTACAAATGCCATTATGCCGTGGCGTAGCCGGCCAGACGCCGGGATTTGAATCGTAGTAACTGGCAAGAAAAGCATAGCCGGTGCTTCCCCCGCCAACACCGCTCTCGGCAATACATACGCAATTCGAGGGCTTCCTTACCTTGTTGATCCTGAACCCCATAAGATTCCAGGTATTGAAACCGTAACTGATATAATTATAGGCAAACGCCGTCGCCGGAGGTGTAGTAGTGCGAACAGAACTGTCTTCACTACACCAGTAGATGTTACTATAATTTGAAGGAAGGGTTCCCCAGTCCGTACTCTTATTCATGGTTCTCTGGATCATATAGTGCCACCGGACATCAAAACCGTCATCGGGACCGGCAATGCTGGTGCGGAAAAAATAATCGTCGCTTTCCATGACATACATCTGTACACCCGTAGACAATTGCTTCATGTTATTGATACAAGAAATAGCCTTGGCTTTACCGCGAGCAGAATTCAGAGACGGCAGCAACAGCGCCGCCAGAATGGCAATAATTGCAACAACTACCAACAACTCGATAAGTGTAAATTTTCTTTTCTTCATTTTTTCAGCCCTTATGTTTTTATTAATATCCGCGCCTGGCGGTAGACTCTCTAATTACCAGATCCATATCGACGCACTGCTTTTCCGGGGGAATTTCTTCCTCGGAGGTCATCAGTTTCTTCAGAATTTCCAAGGTCACGCTCAAACGACGCTCATAGGCCAGATCCACCGTGGTCAATCCAGGAAAAAGATAGTTGCTCCGGTTTATATTACCGATACTGACGATGCTCACATCGTCAGGAATTTTGACGCCGGCTTCGTGAAAGGCTTTATATACAGGCGGACAATTGCTCTCGCATATGACAAAAAGCCCGGTAAAATCCGGCTTGCCTTTTCTCAATATCTGCCTGGTCTGTTCATAGGCCAGATCCAAGGTGTCGTCTCCGCTTTTAGCATTGGCGTCGATAATCTCATACTGGATGTGCTGAAGTTTGCAATAACGCTCAAACCCGCGAACACGCTCTTCAATATTATCGGCGCGCGGTTCGGTAACCAGTAATGCCAGCTTCTTATGGCCCAGCTTGATCAGGTGGTCCGTCACGATAAACGCCGCATATTCCTCATCGCCATAAACCGTATTTACCGGAACCTTATCCAACTGCTGCCCGAAAATCACGTAAGGGACGTGTAAACCATTCAGGGTGGAAATATGCTCGCTTGTCATCTTTTCGGAGGCAGGCAGAACAATCAAACCGTCAATTTTCTTCGGCGGCAAACGGCGAATCACCCCTTCCCGCCAGGGAAAATGAATGACATCTGCGACAAACTTGAACTTTCCCTGCAATTCTATGAAAATATTCTCCACCACCATTAAGTCATAACCCAGCCACTGCGGAATCGCCAGACAGATTACCGGCGGTGCATCCGAACGATATTTCAGT
>QKAL01000027.1 GCA_003246475.1 Lentisphaerota bacterium | reverse complement strand
AGTTCCCGCATGGCGCGGCGGATCTGCAACTTGGTGAACACGGTCTGAGCCAACGCGGCGGCGGCGGGGGTTTCGACATAACCGTCGAGCGCGGCGAGCGCGGCGGTCTGCTGTTCCGCCGTGGCTTCCGGGGCAAAGGTTATCCGCCAGGTGTTTTTATTGTTGGCGTCTCCCACCGATACGCCCACAATCGGGCAGACGGCGGCAATAAGGTTATGCAACAGCTGTATATTCATGATTTTTACCTCACATGTTAAGGGTTATTTTACCGCCGTAGCCGGAGCCCAGTACGGTGGTGGCATTAGTACCGTCGGCGCATTCTACTTGAGTGGTATAGTTATAGCCGAGCTGGGAGACGATGCCGCCGGAGTCGGCGAGTTTTGCCGCGTCGATCTTGTTGCTCTCCTTGTAGCGGAAATGGCAGGTCGAGGCGGCGGTGGAGTTAAGTGCCACACCGATAAAGGAACTGACGTTAGCCGCCACCGTCGAGCAAGTCGCACTGAAAGTGATGCTGTAATTGCCGCCGGTCATTCCGGCGACGAACTCGGCGCGGGTCTGGCCGGTGCCGCCGTTGTATTCGCGCCATGCGGCGGTGGTATAGGTCCAACTGGCGTTGGAGTTGGCGGTTTTTACCGCGAACGGCAGTTTATTATAATAGTTGTAGACAAACCGTTTGTTTTCGGTGTTGGCGCTGGTTCCGGCGGTGGCGGTGGTGCGGACGGTGCCCAGATAACGGCGGGTCGGGTCGCCGGATTTGACGTAAACACCGTTCTGCCGCGTCAGTGCGGTGGCACGGGCGGAAGCGCTCGACCACGCCAGAGCCTCCAGCGTGACGGCGGAGCCGTTATAACAGGCGAAAACGTCGTAAACGGTATCCGCCGCGAGCGCGGAGAGATCGAGCGAGGTCTCCGCAAAGCTATACAGGCTCCACGCGGAATTATAGTATAACGCGAGGCGGTCGCCGCAGTAAGGCGAATAATAGAGCGTACTGCCGCCGGAAACGGAAGTATTGCCTTCGGGGTCGCCGCTGGTCAGCGTCAGCCGTCCTTGCGCCGGATAGATTGAATCCCCGGAAAGCCCCTGCGGTCCGGTTTCGCCCTGAATGCCCTGTGCTCCTTGAGCGCCGGTTTCGCCCTGAATGCCCTGTGCTCCTTGTGCGCCGGTTTCGCCCTTAATGCCTTGCGGGCCTTGTGGTCCGGTTTCGCCCTTAATGCCTTGCGGGCCTTGTGGTCCGGTTTCGCCCTTAATGCCTTGCGGGCCTTGTGGTCCGATTTCTCCCTTAATGCCCTGCGGGCCTTGTGGTCCGGTTTCGCCCTTGTCGCCTTTAATGGCGGTGATAAAGTCGGATTCAGTTCCGGTATTACCGAGCGCAAGCCATGCCTGATAAGCACTATTGCCGGTCTCGCCCTGTGTGCCGGGGCGCAGTTCGATAGTCGGGCCCCATTCGCCGCCGGGGTAGCGTTCCTGCATGTAGATGTCGGTTCCGGCAACCTGGGCAGCGTGCCAGCTGGCCGCATCGGCGGAAAAGCGGTATTCGCGCGTTGCCCGGAGCAAGGCGTTGACCTGGGTAGTGGTGAGATAGGCGGGGTCGTCTGGTTCGGGCTGGTTAACCTCGGAGGTGACGCGATTTACGGCGGTGAATTTGAATGAGGCGAGGGCGGTATAATCGGATGCCCCGGCGGAGACCATGGAGACTGCGAAAAAGCAGTTGCTGTTTTCATGCTTAGCGGTGGTCAAGGTCTCGATAAAGCGTGCCGTTCGGGTGTTGACCCGGAAACTTATCTGTCCGATAGCCTTATTGGCGGTACCGCCGCCGATCCAGTCGCCTTTAATGTTGACCTTGTTGTATGTATCGGCGGTTTCCGATGCTAAAAACATCAGAGGGGTGTTTTCGTTGAAATCGATATCTCCCATGCAACAGAAGGTCGAATCGGCTGGAAACGCGTGGGGCGTCATGGTCAGACTGCCGTCGCTGTTGGCGGTAACATTATAAAAGGTGGCACAGATAATACAGGTTTCGGAATACATCAAACGCATGTATTCAAATTCAGTGTTGATCGCCTTACCGGCGCTGTCAATTTGCTTTCCGGTAAAAACGTTGATGTTCACCGGTATTCTTTTCAGGTCCATCGGTCAGCTCCTTATTGTGTTTGGGGTGTTTTTTACTGTGAATTTTGTCAACCCGGATAGATTTTGGTGGATGGGTAAAATGTTTATTTTTGATTAAAAATGGGGTGGAGAGATTGAAAATGCATATATTAAGGTATATCTTGCCGGGATGCGGATAGGGCATCAATGAGGGAAGAGCTGTTGTTGAACTGCCTGGCTGTGAACCGTATGGCTTGCGGCGGCGTGTTCGTGTTTTGACGTTGATGTAATCGCAGAACCGCATGTTTTGCTGTTTGGAGTTGTAAAAAAGATGGATAATATTGATCTGACCGTTACCAAACTCGGAAAGGCGACGATTCCCTCGCCTCTTGACGACGTTAACTACGAGAATGAGTTTTCTACCGTTATTTATGAAAAAGACGCGCAGAAAATAATTGAGGAATACCAGAAAAACGGCAAGATTCTTGCATTTGAAAAAGCTGGTCCTCGTGGAATGATTTATCACGACCCTGCCTGGAGCAAGGCGGCTATCATTACTGCCGGCGGACTTTGTCCGGGGCTGAATGATGTTGTCAAGGGCCTGACCCGTACATTGATGGTGCGTTACAAGGTCCCGATCGTCTATGGTATCAAATATGGCTATCAGGGGTTGATTCCCTCCTACGGTCATGAACCGATACTGTTGACGCCGGACATTGTCGATGATATTCATGAAAGCGGCGGAACCATTCTGGGGTCATCGCGCGGGCGGCAGGACGAGAAGACCATGGTCGATACTTTAGAGCGGATGAACATCAATCTGCTTTTCTGTGTCGGCGGTGACGGCACATTGCGCTGTGCCCACGATGTGGTAAAGGAAATCGCCCGGCGTCGGCTTAATATCAGCGTTATCGGCATTCCCAAGACCATTGACAACGATATTAATTTCATTGACAAGACGTTCGGTTTCGAAACCGCGGTATACGCGACCAATCCGGTAATTATGGCGGCGCATAACGAGGCGAAAGGCGCTCCTAACGGCGTCGGCCTGATCCATGTCATGGGACGCGATTCGGGTTTTATCGCTGCATATGCGACTCTTGCCAATACTCATATCAACTACTGCCTGGTCCCCGAGGTTGAGTTTCAGCTCAACGATGGTCCCCAGGCATTATTCCCCAGTCTTGCCCGGCGTCTTAAACAGCGTAAGCATGCGGTGATTATCGTGGCCGAAGGCGCCGGTCAGTATTTGTTTGAGGATGATTCCGCCAAACGGGACAAGTCCGGAAACAAGCTGCACAACAATATCGGGGTGTTCCTCCGTGACGAGATCGGCAAGTGGGCGGTGGAAAACAATTTGGATATCAATGTTAAATATTTCGACCCCAGTTATATGATCCGCAGTCTTCCGGCCATAGGCACTGACGCGGTATTTTGTCAGCTTCTGGCGCAGTGTGCGGTTCATGCCGCCATGCATGGTTGTACCGATATGGTGGTGGGACATTGGAATGACTGTTTTACCCATGTTCCGATTGCCATGGCGACCAGCCAGCGCAAGAAGATTTGTCCCAAGTCTCAATTGTGGACTAGCGTGAAATCCGTTACCTGGCTCTATTAAGTCACATCTCGGCTCCGGATATAATCAGATCCGGAGCCGCTTTCAACATCCCTTAATGAGGCGGAACGCCAGTTCTTCCGGCAAGCCGGCGTTGAGGATTAGTTTGCAGGTGGCGAAAACATCGTAATCGACGGCAATTGGCGAGACGATGCCGGTTTTGGTATCGTAGACCATGGCGCAGCTGCGATTATCCGCATTGCGGGGCTGGCCGACCGATCCGGGGTTGATGAGGAACTTGTGTTCCGGCGATTCCAACAGGTTGCGGTCGCGCAGCTTTTCGATGTAGATGTTGGGGGAACGTCCGGTTCCATGGCAGGCAAAGAGCAGCGGTACATGGATGTGGCCGAAGAAAGCCACGCGCGTTTCCTGAAAATAGAAATGGAATGTTGCTGACTGTATGTCAAAGATATATGGCCAGTATTCGCCTTCGACCGTATCGATTGCAGCATGAATGAAAGTTACATCTTCCCGGCGGCAGTGGAAGGGAAGCGCCTGCAGCCATTCGGTATGCTCTTTCCCCAGAATCTCTCGAGTCCAGCGAACCGCCACCAGTGCCGTTTCCGATATTTCCATACGTTCGGCGGAGTCTGCGCTGCAGTTGATGTAGTGGTCGTGATTACCTTTGATGGCGGTAATATTCTTTTCCCGCAAAAAGTCGATGCATTCGCCGGGGCATGGCCCGTAGCCGACGATATCGCCGAGACACATTATTTCATCGCAACCATAAGCCGTCAATTTTTTAAAAACCGCTCTCAGTGCCTCGAGGTTGCCGTGTACATCACTTATTATGCCATACCGCATGTTGCCAAGGTTCCATAAAAAACATTTTAATCTCCCGAATTCCCGGAAAATTGTCCTTTCAAATCCATTCGTTTCCCCTTTATTTAATTTTAAACGCCGGATGGGTTATGTCAATATGGAGAATATTAAATGAGTCAACCTTTTTTTTACGCCGCCGTATTCGTTCACTGGCGGCGACTGTGCTGTCTTGCCAAAACCTGTTTGGCGTATTATTGTAAAAAGATGACATTGCCGCAGGCATTTTTTGTCTTCTTCCTGCGGGACATGATTAAAGAATTAAAAGGTAATGGTATGACGAAAGACAGTTCATTGCGGGTGGTTGATGATATTGTCCGTCACTTCTGGTCGTTGATCTGGTGGTTGGGCTGCTCCTTGCTGCGGTTGTTCCGGCGGGGCGGTCTCCTCGGGACGGAAAAAAATGACAACGGTGGTGAGCCGCTTCCTTCTCGTGGTGTCCGATTAATTCTTTTCTGCGGTCTGGCGATGCTGGCAATCACGATCCTTTCTTTGATTGAAGGGAACAGCTGGCATGTCTATCAGCATGGCGAGGCTTCATGGTACGGTCCGGGTTTTTACAGCCGACGTACTGCCAGCGGGGAAATCTTCCGGTCCGAGGCCCCCGGCTATACCGCCGCTCATATGTCGTTGCCTATCGGCAGTCACGTACTGGTCCGAAACCGGCGTAACGGACGTGAGGTCATTGTCCGGATAAACGACCGTGGGCCTTATGCCAGAGGACGGATCATCGACCTGAACCGGGCGGCGGCTGAGCGGCTTGACATTGTCAGCGGCGGGATGGCTCCGGTCACGATCTTTCTTCGCCGTTACTGACTGCAATGTTTCCCGTACCATGTTTGACGGAGAAATCAAACTTGCGGCGTAAAATGCCGGCACTTCTGGAAATGGACTCGGCTTCTTCGTCGGTACAGTCGGCCAGTATAGCAGCTATCCTTGTTCTGAACCGGAGGTCGATCCGGGCCAGATGGTTGCGGATGGCGGGTGTCAGAGTGACCTGAATCTCTCTGCGATTGTCCCGGTTCTGTACTCGGTCAACAATCCCCAGACGCACCATTTTATCAATGGCGGCGGAGGCCGCGGAACTCGAGAGTCCGGTGTGTTGCGTGACGGTATGCAGTGAACATGGTCCGTAGCGGTTGATGACTACCAGATGGTTGATCTGGCGTGGCGTCAACCGCGCGATAACGTCATCCTCCTGATTTTCATCCCAATATTCCGCGATGTTTTGCCGCCGCAGAAATTCAATACTGCAATGAGCTTCAAAAAAATCGTTTAAATCAGTCATTATGCTACTCCTGATATTATGCGGTCTCTGGAGAAAATACGTCGGCTTCCTGTATCACGCGGCGGTTTTTCAAAAGAGTCAGTGTCATTCTTCGTACCAGCCATAGTCCAACAGCACCGGCAAGGATATCAGCGGACAGCCTGGCTATGAACAGACCATTCAATGAATTGAAATATAGCGCCGTCAGCGAGAACGGTACCAGCAGTCCCAGCAGCCGCAGCGCGTTAAGCCATGCCGCCGGCGTCGGCCGGTTGCATCCGGTATATATAAAACCGCAGTAACGGTGTATCTCCATCATCCCGAACCCGAATGGAATTATCTGCAGATAAAGCGTGATGATTTGTGTGATTTTTTCGTCGGTGGAAAATATCCGGGCCAGATAAGGAGCGGCAAAGAAGAAGATTCCCGCCATAAAAAGTTCGAAGATTCCGGCAAAGCGCATGGCAAACCGTCGGCACTGATTGATGCGTTCGTATTCCCTTGCACCATAATTCTGACCGATCATCGGCATAAGCGACATTCCCAGCGACATCGGTACGACAAACGCGATGATCTCCAGTCTTCCCGCTGCGGCGCATGCAGCTACCACGTTATGGCCGAAAGACGCCACAATCCTGGTCATGATCCCGTTTCCGATCGGCATCATCAGCATGCCGATTATCGAAGGAATCGCGATCCGGATAATCATCCTCCAAGAAACTTTCAGCAGTCGTATATCAAATATTTTCATGGTAAGAAGGTGATAACGGCAGTGCAGGATATACAACAGTACTATTCCCGCCGCCATCTGCGATAATACCGTGGCGATTGCCGCTCCGGCGATTCCCATTTTCGGAATCGGTCCGAATCCGAAAATGAACATCGGGTCGAGAATCACATTGAGTACCATTCCCCCTACCATCAGTGCGCTGGCAGACTTATTGGCACCCACGGCGATGAGAAAATCGTTGCCGACCATGGACATTGTCATGGTTATTCCACCCAGATACCACACGGTCATGTAGGATTTGATTATCGGCATGACCTCAGCTCCGGCACCGAACTGTTTAAACGTCCAGTCCATGGTTGCTAATCCGATAGTGGCGGCGATGAGACTGAAAATGGAGATCAGCAACATGCCCGAACTGGCCATTTTCGCTGATTTGCCTGCCTTTCGGCTTCCGAGTGAATGCGTAAGAGGTGTCATTGCGCCAATGGTTATGCCGCGATAGACGCAGCCGATCAGCATGATTACCGGAAAAGTGAAACCCATCGCTGCCAGCGGCAAAGTTCCAGTTTGGGCGACAAAGACGGTGTCGGCAATATTGTAACCTGAAATTGCGAGAGTCCCTGGAATCATTGCAATAGCGGTTTTGACCATGGTTCCACCAATCGAACCGTGGGTGTAGCGTGCGTTTTCATTCTTCATTATATTACTGCTTCCAATTATTTTTTATTTCCAAAATGGAACATTTCTAAAACAGGAATGTTAATCCGAAGATACAATAATTTCGTTATGGTGTCAATCTGTTAGTCCGAAATAAAGGTTAATATCGCAAGTCTAGTCATGTTATGTTTGCTTGCGGTCCATCTGTTGGAAATATTTAAGATTCTCTTGAACAATAAGATATATTGGTATATAGTAAACGGCTTTTTTATGTGGAATGGTATTTTTTAACAATTTAATCAGTTCGTTATATATAAATTATTAAATTTCAGGAGGATGCTTCTTGTAACTGTAGTCCGGCGCAGGGCGTTTTGCCCGCGATCTGACGCTGCGGTGATAAAAAATTACATCGAATAGACTCAGTGGTGGTTATTTTAAATTTAAAAGCAAAAACGTTTTACGAGAGAGGAAAGGTTAAATGCATTGGATTGATTGGTGTATTACGGTTATTCCGGTAATAATTGTACTGATAGTGGCCATCTATTCCCGCCGTTACGTTCGAGGCGTCGTCGATTATCTTGCTGCCGGGCGTGTTGCCGGACGCTATGTGATGTGCGTCGGCAGTCTGGAATCTTCGCTGGGAGTTATCGCGCTGGTGGCTCTGGTCGAGGCAAAATATCAGACAGGTTATGCCCTTTCATTCTGGGAAACGCTGGTTGCTCCGGTGTGGACCTTGCTGGCGCTGACCGGTTATTGCGTTTATCGCTTTCGCGAAACCAAGTCGCTGTCGATCGGACAGTTCCTCGAAATGCGTTACAGCCGTTCCTTCCGTATTTTTGCCGCCATCTTAAGAACTATCTCTGAAATGCTCTGTAATGCCATCGGTCCGGCGGTCGCCGCCAACTTCTTCATCTATTTTATGGGATTGCCGCATAAAGTATCCATTCTCGGACTTTCTATTCCCTGCTTCTCGATCATTGTTGCTCTGGTACTCTTTATGGCTATCGTTGTCATGTGGCCGGCTGGCCGTGTTTCACTGCTGATCACCGACACGATCCAAGGGTTGCTGAGTTACCCGATCTTTGTGGTTCTCACCGGCTATGTTCTCTGCTACTACTCCTGGGGCGGCGAAGTCGCGCCGGTGATGATGGATCGCGTTAAGGGCGAAAGCTTCCTGAACCCGTTTGACATCGAGCAGTTGCGCGACTTCAATATTTTTGCCCTTTTCGTCGGTGTGTTTGGTGGCATTCTCAATCGCGCCAGCTGGATCGGCAATGATACCACCAACTCCGGGCGTACCCCGCATGAGCAGAAAATGGCAGGCATCCTCGGGGCCTGGCGTAACGGTTTTTCCGGCCTCATGTGTATGATGGTCACCATCACCGTTCTTACAGTGCTTACCCACGAACACTTTGCCAAAGAGGCCAAGATAATCCGTACTGATTTGTCCAAAAAAGTTGCGGATGAAGTTATCGCCGACCCGCAGTTGCGCAGCGAACTTGAAGTTAAGATCGCCGCGATTCCCGAACAGCACCACAAGATCGGGATCGATAAGCCTCTTTCCACCAAAAACAATCTCGATACCGTTTACATGACCACGGTTTCCAATACCATCGGTCATACCGGCGAGGGTAATTTTATTTTTCAGAAATTCCGTACTCTTTATCATCAGATGATGATGTCCATCACGCTGCGCCACATGTTGCCGGTAGGTTTGGGCGGGATGTTCTGTCTGCTGATGATTATGTTGATGCTGGCGACTGATGATTCGCGTATTTTCAACAGTTCCTCCACCATTATTCAGGACGTGCTGCTGCCATTGCGCAAGACTCCGCTGACTCCGGAACAACATCTGCTCTGGCTGAAGCTTGGTTCTGTCGGGGTATCCATCTTCTTCTTCATCTGTTCGCTGTTCTTTGTCCAGCTCGACTATATCAATATGTTCATGACTATCATGACTGCTATCTGGCTGGGTGGCGCCGGTCCGGTAATGATTTTCGGGCTGTACAGCCGTTTCGGCAACACTTTCGGGGCGTATTCATCCCTGTTTGTCGGATCCGGTTTTTCGATCGGCGGCTTGCTGCTGCAGCGTAACTGGGCGCAGAATGTTTATCCCTTCATCGAAAAAATGGGCTGGGTAAATGCCCTTGATCAGGTATTGAAGACCACCTCTTCGCCTTTTGCGCCTTACATCCTCTGGCAGATGGATCCGGTAAAGTTCCCAATCAATTCCTATGAACTTTACTTTATTTCCATGATTTCCGGTATTGCCGCCTATATTATCGGTTCTCTGGTTACATATCGTGGCCCTTACAACCTGGATCGTATGCTGCACCGCGGCAAATACAGTATTGACGGCGAAAAGCCGATCGAACCGTTTTCCTGGCGCAAGATATGGTCGCAGCTTATCGGTATCACTCCTGAATATACCCGTGGCGACAAGATTATCACCTGGTCGGTATTTATTTATACCTTTGTCTATCAGATTGGTCTTTGTTTTATCGCTGTACTGATCTGGAATCGTTTCAGTCCATGGCCGATCCTGTGGTGGAGCAATTACTTCTTCGTCACCACTATCGTGGTTGGAGCGATTATCGGGGTGGTTTCGACGGTTTGGTTCCTCTGGGGCGGGATCCTCGATACCAAACGTCTTTTCCGTGACCTGAAAGCGCGTATTGACAATCCGCTTGACGACGGCCGTGTTGTCGGTCACGTTTCGTTGATGGACCGTGCGGCTCTCGGCGCCGATGCCGATGACGATAACGAAGTCAAGAATTAATTGCCGGTACTTTGATTGTTGACGGGCGTATTGACAACGATAGTTGCAAATACGCCCGTTTTCGTTTATGTTTGGCTGTGGTGGCGGGACAGGTCATGTTTGTCCCGGAAATAACCTGAAAGACTTATAGCGCGAAGCGATTTGTCCCTGCCTGGACGCCAAATTCCTTGTCGTTAAGGTACAGTGTGTAGGGGGCGCTGGAGGTGATTTCGCAGACGCCTTGATCGCAGAGCAGATCGGTGACCACGTCTCCGAAGCGCAGATTGCGCAAGCCGATCTTGCCTTTGACCTCTTTGCCGACATGCCATTTTACCTGTTTTTTGAAAGCGTCGATGCTGTAAATGCCGATAACGTTTTCGATGTAGAGGTTGATCGGGGCAACGGCGGACCAGCCGCAGAAGTCCGGGCGGACAATCCGGTTGTTTTCGTCACAGGAGCGAGATGGCATGGGGCTGCATGGGTTGTACGTTTCCCAGATGGTATGGGGCTCGTAGTCCCTGAATGTCAGATACATGTGGTTGAGTATCCCGTCGGCGCATTTGCGGGCCAGTTCGAAATGGCCGTAATTTTCAATGCCCTTGATGCTCATGTAGGCGGTGGGAACCCACATGGCGCCGCGCCAGTAGCGCCCGTCTTCGGCGTTAAAGTCGGCATCGTCGCGTGCCAGAGATACCAGCGGGACGGTGCCGCCGAATTTGCGCTCATCGCTAACCAGGCGGAACATCTTTTCAGCCATTTCCGGTTCCGCCATCATGGATGCCAGCGGCCAGAATGACGCCGGGGTCATCACTTTCATGAACTCGAGCGTATCGGCATGGATGTCGAAGTAAAAACCATCTTGTTCATCCCAGTAATAACGGTTGATCGTGGCTTTGATATTCTCGTATTTTTTTTGCCATTCGGAGACCATGGCTTCTTCGCCGATAATCTCCGCGAGCCTGGCGATGCAATTTGCCGCAAGCCCTTGCTGGGCGAGAGCATCGACCCATAACATGCGCGGATGGTTGGGACGGTCTTCGTAGGCATGTTTTCCGGTTCTGCCACGTGGTGTGTTGTCCATGCCGGAACGCCCTCCCTCCCAGAAAAATCCTTTCGGGTGTTTGATCAGGCAGCTGACGTTACGGACGCAATCCGGCTGTATGGGGCTGGTCAGGTTTTCCAGCATCGCGAAATGTTTCTGGAGATATTGCTTTTCGAGCAAAAGCTTACGTACATGATTGCGGTCGCCGCTGATCCGAGCGTTGTTAAGTTCGGCCCAGGCAAAGAGGGGAGGATTGTCGAGGATATGGATGACGATGCGTTTTTTCTCGCCGGCTTTTGCCGCCCATTCCGGGGCATTTTGGGAAATGATCAACGGCAGTTGTTTGCCGTCATGCAATACTTCATAGAAATTGTTCAAGCTTTCGATACCGGGGAAACGGCATTGGGCATATTTGCAGTAAAGCGACATGAAACAGGTGTCCCATATCCAAATGTCGGTATCGCAAAAGGCCTCATCCATATACGGTGTCTGGGGCATGCCTGGAATATCGATGATATGGTCGTGAGCCAGCTCCCAGGCTTTCCAGTAGAGATCGGTATATTCCGGACGGTCTTCGTAAACGGGGACAGGGATCAGGGATTTCCATTCAGCGTTTATGTCAAAAATCTTTTTCTGCATTTTTCATCCTGTTGTTTCTTGGAAAAATCATCACATATAATACTTCGAAATGTACAAAATTTAAAGCAATAAAACTTTGTTTTTATGTAAAAGAAGCGGTAAATGCAGAAGGTGTTGCTCTCTGATGATAAAGAGTTTTGAAGTTTTTTAAAAGCAGCTATTGACTCTTTTTGAATAAATGATTATAATATTCTGTAACAGTTACATAAAGTCACCAATGAGGTTTGTTATATGGCATCACGGAAATGTAATTCGATCTATGACCTGGCGGAGATATCCGGGTTTTCCTATGGTACGGTAAGCCGGGTATTAAACGGACGGGATTGTACGTCGGAGGCAGCGCGGAAGGCTATTTTGAAAGCGGCTGCAGAGTATAACTTCCGCCCGCGGATGAAGGCCCGCAAAACCACGGTGGCTTTTCTGGTGGAACTATCGGCTTCCGATTTGCATGGCAGCTATCTGACGTCAATGGTGGCTAACGTGATCAATGCACTGTCGCAACGTGAAGTAGCGGTGGAAATCTTTACAAATCACAATGTGCATCAATTGAACGAAGGGCTTGTGGATGCGATTATTGCCATGCCGTGGAACGAAAAAATCCGGCAGGACATCGCCGCAATGAAAAAGATTCCCCGGGTTCTCATAAATCATGGCGGCATCGAGGGATGTTCGGTGGCGGCCAGCGATCATGAGCAGGGTGGTCGGGCGGCGGCGGAATTGCTTTTGAACAACGGTCACACCAATGTAGGAATAATTCTTTCCACTGATGACTGGGGCAATCATCAACGCATGGAAGGATTCCGGAAATATTATGCGGAAAACGGCATAACGCTGCCCTTGGATTTCTGCGGTTTCCTGACCGAGCAGCCTTCATACGCGCTGTTGAATCAGATTATAGCTTCCGGTGCGACCGGGATATTCATCGGTATGGAAAATTTTCAACTCGAACTGATGAATATCATGCAGATGATGGAGGTGTCTGTGCCGAGCCGGCTATCCGTGGTAACCATGGAAAATCCTCTGGTATCGAAGTATATCACGCCGGGGTTGACTACGATTTTTCAGCCTTTGGGGCTGATTGCCGAAAAAGCCGTATCTATTGCTTTGGACAAGGTTTTCAGCAAAGATGTTACTCCGGTAAACTGCTTATTGGAAAATACAGTTATTACCAGAAAATCAGTTGCATCGATAAAATAAAATCAACTTGAAGAAGGAGAAGAGAAATGAAGAAAAGGGAAAAAATCTTTACACTTATAGAATTGCTGGTGGTTATTGCCATTATTGCGATTCTGGCGGCAATGCTTTTGCCGGGGTTGAATCTGGCACGACGGCATGCTATGGCGGTTAATTGCGTATCCAACCTGAAACAGCTGGGGCAACAGCAATACTCATATGCCGATGACTTCAACGGAGTTTTACCTTTTCTTCGCAATGCAAGTACCAACATCTGGTGGACAAATCCATTGATGACATATACTTATGGCGCTAACAAACTCAGTACTAATGAAGATAATGTTTTTGTGTGGAATGGCGGTGAGAGTGACGATAGTCATGTCCGAGGTCGCAAGAGCCTTTACAGCTGCCCGGAGGCGGTTAAATATAACCAGAAGCTGGTAACCCCTTCATATGGACGGAATAAAGGACTTTTTATGGATGGTCAGGATTCCTGGTTTGGGGCCCCGGTATTGGCAAAATGCCGTAAACCTTCCAATACGGTAATGCTGGGAGATGCGCTGGTGTATCATTATCCGAGTTGGGATACCGGCTTACCATACATCGAATGGTGGGAACAGCACCTTGGTACTCCCCATGCAAATAACAAAACCAATATTGTCTGGGTGGACGGACATGTTACTTCTCAGAAATATCTGGAGCTGATTTCTCCACCATATACTATCTGGGCGATGAATAATTAGTTTAGCTGAGGAAAGAATAGATATAATGTACTATAAGAAATTCACGTTTTCTGCCGTTCTGGTAATGTTCGGATTGCATTTGATGGCTCAACCTTATGTCTGGCAGGAAAAGCCGTCGGAGGGTAATTTCAATACGGTTATCGACTGGCCGATATTGACCGGTAAAAATGCCGTGGCATTGATGCCTGACCAACCAGTACCGGCAAACCCGTTTGTGGAATTCAGTTTTCAAGTAAAAACTTCCGGGGAATATTATATATGGGGCCGGACATTTGATCCGGCGTGGTCTTCTCCCGGAAAATGGCGGATTGATTCAGGTTCGTGGCGGGCATGGAAACCGGAAGCTTCTGTCTACCGTGAAGTATGGAACGGCAGCTTGCCTCTGGATTGGTGTTGCTGGGGAAAAGTAATACTTGCCACAGGAGAGCATAAGCTGCGTTTGGAGCTGACCGGAAAACGTCCGGCGGGAGATTTCTATTATTTTATTTTCGACGCACTCTTGCTTACTCAGGATGGCGAATACCGTCCCGAAGGTCATATGTGTCCTGCAGATGAGATTAATGCGGTAGTGAATACGGTCAAAGCAGAGGCCGCAAAAATTTCCGATCCGAAGCAACGCGATGAGATTGCCCGGCAGACAAAAGCAATTGCCGCAAACGCTGCAGATGACTATGACGGAATTTTTGAGCTGAAAAAGATCGCACGGGATTTAATTCCTAAAAGAAACAATGATAATGCCGAAATAGTTGCCGACGATATGTTGCATGGTCGGGTTGAGACGGTCAACTGCAAAGACGGAAAAGTCTCCTGGCAACTGGTGTTGAATCGTCCATGGGCCGGAAAATACTGGGTCGGATTTTTACAGGACAACGCCTTGTATGCGGTGTATTGCGGCGAAAGTAAAAACGAAAGTCGTACTGTCAGGGGGGAAATGCCGTTGCCGGCAGGATTGCCCGGTGGTCGTGTCGTAGTACGTTTTGTTCCGCTGGATACGCCGTCGATCTTCTTCGTCTGTGGTAATATTTATCTGAAAAAATCAGCTAAGGAAAAAGTCATCAAGCCGAGCGCCTGGGGTGTATACCGTGATTCGGCAATGGTCCAGCATCCGTGGTATGTCAACGAAAACAATACCATGGTCTGGGATGGAAAACCCTATATTCCGTTTGGCGGGATGATGAATACCCGTGTGACTTGGGCTTCCAAAAGCGGCGACGGCGATGTCAACGATAGCATGGAACGTGGTTTTGTCCTGATGGAAAAACAGTATCAGCTACTCCGTAAATATGGCATTACGGATATATATTACAATGGCTGTTTCCCGGTTGCCAACCCCAATTATCTGCGTCGTCTGGTTGCCCTGACTGAAAAGTATGACATGCAATACGGGCTGGAGGTTACCACCATTCCGGCCATTTACGGGAAAGGTTTCGTCAAATATCCGGACAATGTGATCGAGGTTAAAAGCGGTGTATCCTCTGTCACAATCAAAACCACCACAACGTATCCGCACAAGGAAAAAATCGAGTACAACGAGAATTTTCGCTATGATCCTCCGCATCGCTGTATCTGGACCCTCGTCGATGGCAAAGGACGTTATGTTGAAGGCGGAATCGGAACATTATCAAAAAGTGGAATGGTCGACAAGCTGCCAGAACTTTCTATGACCGTGAAGTTTAATCGTTCCGCTCCGAAGGGGGCAAAATTGTTCTTCGTTCCAGAGATAGCAATTGTTCACAGCAACGACCCTGTAGCCTATATCGACAGTGTGGAAGAGAGTTTTGCTAAGATGAAGGAGTTTTATGGTAAACTCAAGCTTGGGCGTAATTTTCGCTTTTTTATTGATCCGCTGCAGAACGAGATGACTTCAGCGCCAATCGCTGTTTCTACCGGGAAAAGATTCCGTGACGGATTTGAGTCCTTTCTCTACGACCAATACCGCAATGTCGGAAAACTTAATCGTGCATGGCAGATGGAAACCGCCATTCCTGATTTGACGGTAGCGGCGCGGCTCTTCCCTATGCACGATAATGACGACAATGGTAAATGGATCGATCCGGATAACGGTACGATCTACTCCTGCCGTCAACCCGGTTCGCAGGCGTTAAGGGATTTGCGGGTATACCGTGGACAGGTCTGTCAACAGATCATCAACCGTTCGGCCGACGTCCTTAAAACTATTGCCGATGTGCCGGTCGTGTTGAAACATAATCTCTGGTTCAGTGATTGGTTCGTCAATCCGAACAAGCGCGGCGGACTCGATGGCGTCGGCATGGAAAGTTACTGCTATGGTGACAGCCTGGCATATCATAATTCCGTGGTGGTTTATGCCGAAGCGATGCAGGGCGCCCGTAATCAGTGGTGCCTGGTCACCGAAAGTTCGGCGGCGGCTTTTGAGGGACAGAAAAACTATTGCGGTTACCTTGACCGCTACCAGATGATGGATGACATTGATCAGCTGAGTATGCTGGGTGCAAAAGGATTTTTCCACTTTGGCTTCTCGTTTGCAGAAAACGAGGTGTTCTTTACTACGGAGTTGACTCGTGACCCCCGTCAGCTTGAATGGCTGGCTACGCTGGGAAAGATTTATAAAAACAGCGCGGCATTACCGGGTTACCGGCCGCAACTATATGGTTGGTATCCTGCTGGCTTGAAGGAACGTGAGATTGTCGGAGATCCCGCACGGTCCTTTGAGATGGATGGCAACTACACCGGAGTGCCGACACAGATACGGATGGCTCCTGATGGCAACTGGATGGTTCCTGCGCTCAACCAGTATGCCGCTTGGAAAGGTTTATTCGTAGCCGAGCCTCTGTTATCCGTGTATCAGCTGGATTCATTCAATTTGAATGTTCCTGATGTACCTTTGTTCCGCTTAAGTAATTCGGGATCAAACGCGCTGAACAGTTTTACCGCCAACGGTATCGGTCTGATTCCCGTCGGGAAGAATATCGATAGGCTGCGGCGTTTTCAGGAAGACATCCTGGGTTACGTTCCTTTCCAGACCGAGGATATCAATGGTTACCGTAGCCCTGATGGCTCGATGATGGTCTGGACCTGCGTGGAGAAACTTCAGGCCGCACTAAAACTTCCTGCGACAGCCGAAGCGTTTACACTGAGTGGCAAACGAATCGCCATAAATAATAATAGGTTAGTTCTCAAACGGGAGGAAAATAAACAGTTGAGAGATAATCTGCCGTCGCATCTGGACAATGGTTATTATTATATAGACAACGGCCAGCCCGAGGTAGCCGTTATCAAAAACGCCAAGATGGAAGATATACTCAGGATTAATCGTCCGGCATTCTATCGCTGGTTGCCTAATGGGACAGATCCAGATCGTCCGCTGGTCTGGATCGAGGCGGAGGATTTTGTCGCCACGACCTTTACCCAGCCGTCTCTGGTGGGATATTCCCGTTACAGTAACCGGGCCATTGGAATCAATACTCATCATGCGCCTCCGTCTGGAAAGCATTATGAGAGTGACTACCGTTTCAAAGTTGCTTCCGGAATGCCCGATGCAAAACTCTATTTGCGGCGTATGGATGTCCCGTCGATGAACCTTGAGATTCTGATCGATGGCAAGTCGGTTGGAACCATCAAGGCAGACAGTCAGTTGAGCGATTTGATGCACCTTACCCCATGGAACAGCGGTCTGGCAAAAGATAATGTCAACGTTGGCTGGGCCAGACTTAAGATCGGTCGTCTATCCCCGGGAGAGCACCGGTTGACAATCGTCGCCCAGGGCGGGAGCGAAAAATTTGCTGCCGGTACCAAACTTATGGGTGCTGCCGAAAAAGATGTTAACGCCGAATCTTTGGGGCAGGGGTTAAGGGCGGTCCAGATCGATGCGATCATGATTACGGAGCAGTAATATCAATATGGTACTCGTCGATTATGTTAATGTTTTGCAGGGAACAGATTCAACCCCGGAATTTAGTACGGGAAATACTTTGCCGCTGACGGCTCGACCGTTCGGTATGACCCACTGGAGCCCGCAGACCGTTGATGCCGACCGTTGGTGGTTCTCGCCCCGGTCACGTGTTTTTTACGGACTGCGGGCAACGCATCAGCCCAGTCCGTGGATTGGTGACTACGGTCAGTTTGCAATAATGCCGCAGACTGGGAATGTCATGCCTGATCGACGTGGCAGGTATTCGTCCTTTCGTCCCGAAAATATGGTTTGTGCTCCAGACCGCTTTTTCATATTCCTTGAGCGTTATCAGACTCACCTGGAAATGATACCGACTGAGCGGTGTTCGTGGGTAAGATGCAAGTTCCCGACGACAGATGCCAAAAGAATCATCATCGATCTGTTTTCCGGGAACAGTTCCGCTGCGCTGTCCGATGATGGTAAATTACTCACCGGTTATACGAAGGTTAAATCCGGCGGAACCCCTGAGAATTTCGCACTCTATTTTGCGATGCGCTTTGACGTCAAAGTTACACATTGTCAGGTGATGGATGATTGTGCCTGCTGTGAACTGCCTGAAAAGACGATCTGCTTGAATCTCCTGATTGGAACATCATTTATCGGTTGCGATCAAGCGTTGATAAATCTTGAACGGGAGATTGGGACTCGAAGTTTTGATGCTGTTGGTTTGGAGACCAGGTCGGGATGGGAACGGATGTTGTCGGCTATTATTATTTCCGGATCGGAAAGGACGTTACGTACTTTTTATTCATGCATGTACCGGACGTTTCTATTCCCCCGCGAATTGCATGAATTCGACAATAACGGCAATATGATCCATTACAGTCCTTATGACGGAAGAATCCATTCCGGTCCGATGTATGGTGATAACGGTTTCTGGGACACCCACCGGACGGTATATCCATTGTTTTCCATTATCCTGCCGCGACGTTACGAGGAGATGTTGCAAGGATGGACCAATGCGGCCGCCGAGGGCGGTTGGTTTCCCCGATGGAGCAGTCCGGGGTATTGGGCGTGTATGATCGGGACTCACGCGGATGCGGTTGTAGCTGATGCCGTGGTCAAGGGGCTGACCGGGTTTGACGTGGAGGCGGCTTACCGGGCAATGCTTCGCAATGCATATGAGGCAGGGGATACCGTCGGTCGTTACGGACGGATGGGCATCGGAGAATATATGACTTCAGGGTATGTTCCAGATGATTTATATGAACATGCGGCATCGCGTACTATGGACTATGCCTATAATGATTTTGCGATTGCCCAGGTGGCAAAGTACCTTGGCGATGACCTGAATTATCGTAAATTGATGTTGCGTAGCCAGAACTACCGTAATATTTTCAACCCGGTGACTGGGTGGCCGCAGGGGCGACGCTCCGATGGTTCATGGACATTGCCTTTTTCCGAATTTGCCTGGGGCGGATCCTATGTTGAAGGTTCTGCCTGGCAATGCGGATGGGCCATTCCACATGATATTGACGGAATGATTGAGCTGTTTGGCGGACGGGGTAAATTTCTGGAACGGCTTGAAAAGTTGATGACTCTGCCGCCGAAATATGAAACCGGTGCCTATGGTTTTGAGATCCACGAAATGAGCGAGATGGCGGCGGTTGACTTCGGGCAGTACGCACAATCAAATCAGCCCAGTCATCATCTGCCATGGTTGTACGCCCACGCCGGCGCTCCCGAGAAGGCGGCTTATTGGGTGGGACGGACGGTTGATGAATTGTATTCCCCGGATCGTTTTCCCGGTGACGAAGACAATGGCGAGATGTCGGCCTGGTATATTTTTGCCACGTTGGGATTTTATCCGATCTGCCCGGGAAAGCCGGAGTATATCTGCGTTTCTCCATTGAGTGAAGAGATAATACTGGCTTCGGACGCCGGTCATAAAAGTTGTCTCCATTTTCGGACGCAGAAGTATATGCCGCATTGCGACATCTGGCGTGATTCCTGATGGCCGATGTAGGGGCTACTTCAATTCGGCGGTGGCGTTAAAGACCAGTTCAAGATCGCCGTAGCGGGCCTCCGCCAGGTAGTCGAGCGGTGTCTTGCTGTCATTGACGATGATGATCGCCCCGCCGTTCTGCCGGGTGTAGAGGGGGAGCGACGCCGCTGGCTGTACTACCAGACTGGAGCCCAGAATCAGCAGCAGATCGGCCTTAGCCGCTTCTGCAGTGGCTCGGTCGACGGCGGTTTCATCAAGCATTTCCTCGAAGAAGATGATATCCGGTTTGATTAACCCGTTACAGACATCGCAGTGCGGTACGGTGACCTTATCTAGCATACCTGCGACTTCCGCGTAGGTATATGTCTTGCCGCATTGCAGACAGTGGTGACAGGATGGCGAACCGTGGATTTCAATAACGTTTTTTGAGCCGGCCTTCTGGTGCAGCATATCGATGTTCTGGGTGATCACGGCTTTAATCCAGCCCATTTGCTCCAGCCGGGCAAGTTCGGTGTGGACCAGCCCCGGTTCTTTGGCGTCAAGATCGTAGATGAAATCGCGGGCATGGGTATAAAAGTATGCCGGATCTTTTTTAAAGTAGGAGAGGGAAAAGATTTTGTCCGCATCAATATCGCTGCTTTTATAGATGCCGTTTTTGCCGCGAAAGTCCCGGATCCCCGCCAGGGTGGAGATCCCCGCGCCGGTGAACGCCACGCAATAACGGGCGTTCTTGATCTGATCCTTTAACCGTTCCATATTACTGCCTCCTTACTTAGAGACTAATGGTCGAACCGTTTTTTTCAAGAGGGATGAAAAGAGTTTTTTTCAATTCTCTATTAAAGGGTGATCTCTGTGGTGTGATGATGGGGCGATATATTTATTGACGCCGCCGCCAATGTTGATGGCTTATCTCCGGGTTCCCTGATTCTCGTTCCAGGTCTTGGCGCCGATGGAAAAAAACGGCAGGATAAATACTGACAAAGTGAACAACTGCCAGAGACTCAGACGGTCGCTGATGTTAGCCGTCAATGCCGCCCCGACCCCGGCGGCGATAAACACCACATAAAAAGGCAGCATCAGTTTCCAGTAACGTGTGGCGGGGTGATGCCACGGCGCCAGCATGAAGACCATCGGAAACAATACGACAAATGCCCCCATCAATATTGCTCCCGGAGTGATCTGGTGCTGTGACATAAAAACGATTCCCAGGATCGGTAAAAACAGCATACTGCCAAACCATCCTCCGACCCAGCCGATCTTTTCTCCCGAACGTCCCATTTTCAGTCTCCTGATAGTTATCCGTGATATGGGTAAAAAATACAGCCGGGTGGGGGCTTTGTCCATATTCCGGGGATGGATTAATTTTATTTTGCCAGATGGTTGGCTTTCAGCCAGCGGGCACATTCATCCTGCCATGTAGCCCATTCCATGCCTGCGCCGCAGCCCAGTCCGTGGTCGCCGCTGGTCAATTCAAAGTACTCGACCGGGACGTAGTTCGCCTTCATGGCGTCACGCAACAGACGGCTGTTGGCGACCGGAACGGCCGAGTCAGTGGTGGAATGGGTGATGAATGCCGGCGGAGTATCGGCGGTGACGTGCAATTCGTTGGAGAGCAGATGTCGCAACTCGTCTGGCGGCGTGGTTCCGAGCAGATTTTCACAGGACCCGCTGTGGGTGGTTCCTGCCATCATGCTGACGACCGGATAAACCAGAATGGTGAAATCCGGGCGGGAGCTGACACGTTCGACCGGGTCGGCGGCATTGGTGTTTCCGCGGTCATAATGCGTAGACAAGGTGGCCGCGAGGTGGCCTCCGGCGGAAAATCCCATGACACCGATGCGGTCGGGGTTGATATTCCAGTTATCGGCATTATAACGCAGGATATGCATGGCCCGGGTAACGTCCTGCAATGGTACGGGGTGGCGGTAGGGGGACAGCC
>QKAL01000192.1 GCA_003246475.1 Lentisphaerota bacterium | reverse complement strand
AACTCAGGTGGTGGTGCCGCCGGAAAAGAAAATACTCAATCTGGAGATCATTCCGGCAAAGAAAAAACTTGAGCCAGGTGATGAGGCGGTGTGTAAGATTAAGATTACCGACCAGCGCGGTGTTCCGGTGTCCGGTAGTGTGGCGGTGACGGTCTATGATCGTTCGCTGGAGTATATTGCGTCGCAGAGCTATCCGGATATCCGCAAATTCTTCTGGGACTGGCTGCGTTTTCCTAAGACAAATTATCAGTCCAATATCCTTTCGTTTTTCAATCTGGTGCCAGCCGGTGAGGAGCACATGAATACTCTGGGTTGTTTCGGGTATCTGACTCCGCTGCTTGGCGGTTCAGCGATTGATCCGGAACTATTGCAGGAGTTTCCTTCAACCGGAACAGGGATGTTCAAAGGGCGAGGTGATGCTGAGATGTTGATGCCGGCTTCGGCTCCCATGGCAGACGGCGTGGCGCAAAATAATCGGCTTAACTTTAAGGCTATGAGTAGCGGTGCCGGTGTGCTTCCAGCTGTGAATATCCGTTCCGAATTTGCCGATACCGCCTTCTGGAATGCCGCACTGACTGCTGATAAAAACGGTATGGCGGAAATCCGCTTTAAAGTCCCGGAAAATCTGACTGCCTGGAAGATCAGGGCATGGGTGATGACCGCGAGTACCTGTGTTGGCGAAGGCGAGGCGGAGATCGTTACCTCCAAGGATTTCATGGTCCGGTTGCAGATGCCGCGTTTCCTGACGGTTAACGATCATACGTCGGTTGCGGCGATTGTTCATAATTATATGGATGCGGCGAAGGAAACTGTTGTGAGCCTTGAGCTTTCCGGTGATTCACTGGAGTGTTCCTCTCCTGCCGTAACTCAAATCACTGTCGGCAAAGGACAGGACAAGGGGGTTGACTGGCAGGTCAAAGCGGTCAAGGAGGGTATTGCCACGCTCACGGTTAAAGCGTTTGCCGGTAAGGAAGGTGGAGATGCCATGAAACTGGAGCTGCCTGTATACATACATGGAATGCGGCAGCAGATTTCGCGGACCGGCAGCATTTCCGCTGACGGCGGCAAAAATTCGGCAATAATCGAGTTTGAAGTTCCGGCAAGTTCCCGGCCTGAAGATACGTCCTTCCAAATCAATTATTCGCCTTCCATTGCAGGGGCCATACTTGATGCCATACCGTATCTGGCATCATATCCCTACGGGTGTACAGAACAGACCATGAACCGTTTTCTACCCTCGGTGATTGTCCGGAAGGCATTGCGCGATCTTGACATGAATCTGATGCAACTTCCCAGCCGGGGCAACAGCCTCAATGCCGGCGAAAAGGGGCATCGGTCCCCCGGCGTAGATCCGGTGTTTGACGACAAGACTCTGGACCAGATGGTGACCGCCGGGCTGAAGCGCTTGTCCGAAATGCAGCTGGCCGACGGCGGCTGGGGATGGTTTTCAGGCGAAGGCGAACATTCTTCCGCCCATACGACATCGCAGGTCATGCGGGGGTTATTACGGGCAAAAGACGCAGGCATTTATGTTGACGGTGTAATGCTGAAGCGCGGTACTCAATGGCTGGTAGATTATCAAAATTGCCAGCTGGAACTGCTGGAAAATGTCAAAGCGGCGAAAGATAACTGTAAACTTTATGCTGACAATATGGACGCAATGGTATTCATGGTTCTTACTGAGGCGCAGGTCCGTTCCGATAAAATGGAGCAGATGCGGAAATATCTATTTCGCGACCGGTTGTTGCTAAGTCCATATGGAATGGCGTTCTTTGGGCTTGCGTTGTACCGGCTGGACGAAAAAAGCGAACTTCATATGGTAATGAAGAATATCCGGGAACATCTGGAGAGCAGTGAGGAAAACCAGACCGCCTGGCTGAATATGGAGCGGATCTACCAATGGGCGTGGTATGGCAGCAAAATCGAGGCAATGGCGTGTTATCTGCGCTTGTTGTGCTTGGTCGGAGGCAAGGAGAATATGGCGGTTGCCACCGCTATGGCCAAGTATCTGGTGAATAACCGTAAACACGCTTCCTACTGGGATTCCACCCGCGATACCGCACTTTGCGTGGAGGCGATCTGTGAATATCTGAAAAAGAGCGGCGAGTTTGAGCCGGATATGGCGTTGAGCATTCTTCTGGATGGAAAATTGCAGAAGAAGGTTACTGTCAATAAAGGCAACCTGTTTAATTTTGATTCGTCATTGACGTTTTCAGGTGCGGATCTGGCTCCCGGTAAACATCAGGTTGAACTGATCCGCGAGGGGACTGGCCCGGTTTTCTACAGCGCGTTCCTCTCGTATTTTTCACTTGAAGATCACTTGCGTTTGACCGGGGAGGATGTAAAGATTTCCCGTAACTATTATTTGATCCGGGAACGTTCTCGGGAAGTTCAGGTGTCGGATCAGAACGCTGCTGTCGGGTTTGCGCGTCGTTCCGAGGTGGCGCGAGTCAAGCAGGAACCGCCGTTCAAGGTCAACAGCGGCGATGTCATCGAAGTTGAACTCCTTGTCGAAGCTCAAAACGATTATGAGTATATGATGATTGAAGATTTCAAAGCTGCCGGTTTTGAGCCCGTGGCAGTCAGCAGCGGTTACTCCGCGCAGAATCCTGGGGTTTTTATTGAATATCGTGACCGGAAAGTCTGCCTGT
This sequence comes from Lentisphaerota bacterium, assembly GCA_003246475.1. Classification (GTDB taxonomy): domain Bacteria; phylum Verrucomicrobiota; class Lentisphaeria; order Victivallales; family SZUA-371; genus SZUA-371. Next base: position 18,759 of record QKAL01000192.1, on the reverse strand, counting down.
TTGCCAGAACGCTTTCGCAGGGCAACCACAGTATGACTTATCGTTTGCGCGCTTTGACTCCGGGAGAATACAGTGCTTTGCCCGCCAGAGTCGAGGCGATGTATGCTCCTGAACTGAACGGTAATTCCACCGAGGCGAAAATTGGTGTGGCGAAACGGGCTGACTGAGAGGCTGAACCTTATTGCGAGTAGAGGAACTGTCTGCTTCCGCCGCCTGCGGGCAACTCAAACACCGGCGTTGTCTGCCAGACAATATTGTGCTTGCTGGCGGCAGCTGTAACCTGTGGTAGATCCTCTTCAAGTTGCACCGGTGTCTTATAAAAAATAAAACGTCCGCCGTTTTTCAGCATGGCTCGGCTTTCGCGAAAGAGGGTTCGCGCATCGGCGACGGCGCGGGCCGTGATGAGATCAAAAACTCCCTGCCATTGCGGTTGATGAGTCATTTCCTTAGATCTTGCGGTAACCACTTTTAAGTTTGTAAGCTCCAGTTTTATTGCGGCTTCCTGTACGAAAGCGGTTTTTTTGCCGATGGAATCAATAGCGGTGATCTGCAGTTGCGGAAAGGCAATGGCCAGTATCAGGGAAGGGAAGCCAGCCCCACAGCCGATGTCTGCCATCTGAAATTCCTGTTGGCGCAGCTCCGGAAAAAAACAGCTGATCGCCAGCGAATCGGCAACATGTTTGCTCCAGTATTCTGCGGCTCCGGTAATGCGGGTGAGATTGGTGTGGCTGTTGTACTCTTCCAGCAGATGAAACAGCGTCGTGCATTGGTCAATAAAACATTCACTGTCTGCCGGATGGCATTTCAGCAGAAAATCATATACATCCTGGTCTGGTCGAACTGTCACTTGATTCCGGTTCCGGTTAAATGCATGATTCCCAGTGTCAGCGAGAGAAGACCATAAAGCATAACCAGCAGCGCGACTATATGCTTGAGCCACAAGTGTCTGGCTATCTTGCGGATGTGGTCGCGCAGAAGGTGCGGCTTGCCGGAGTAGAAGATGCCGATAGTACCCATAGCAAAACAGAATATCGCGAAAAGGGGAGCGGCTGGAGTGTGAAACGTGAATGACTCATGAAGAAAATAATATGCCAGCAGGATGGCGAATCCACCGATTGCACGGGAAAAATGGTTGTCGAGGTAATTATAGGCGATGATTGCGCAAACTGCAACGGCAGGCCAGAGGTAAGGCTGCAGCCCAGCCGGTAGCAAGGGACGGCTATGAGGAATGCACCAGATCAGGTCAATGACGGCAATGACCATCCCAATCCGCACGTTCCGGGCAATTTTTTCGCGAATTGCCACATTATCGGGTGTTATCTTATAGATCCATAACGCGAGCAAAACGGCTGCGATTCCGAAGACCGGCAAACTGATTTTGTATATTAATAAATCATCCATATCCATACCAGAAATAATTTTTTCGTTCGTGAAAATTACTCTCTTATGAGCATTTTACAAACCGTAGAAAATATTTTTGCCCAATAAAAAGTTTTTCCGATACCGCAAAAGGTTGCCGAAGATGTTATGGCTGAAGTTCCTTTTCAAGCAATTGACGCCGCATAAACATTACCGCGCCGCGTATGGTGTCGTCTCCGCCCAGCGTTGATAATTCAAGTTTTAGATGGTCGGCGGTTCCGAGAACACAATTCAGGCGTAATGAACGGGCAATGGTGTCGATCAGTGGTTGTCCGAGAGCCGTCAGCTCTCCTGCGATTATGATGTGAGACGGATTCAGTAAGGTCGCAGCTATCGTCAGCCCCTGGGCCAGATAATCGCAGATTTCGCTGGCAATAATTCCGGCGGCGCGATCGTGACCTGCGCTACGGATGAAGTAATCCAGAGAAAATGGTTCATTTCGCAATACGGTTTCAACGTTATTGCTCAAAACTTCCTCTACCCGTCGCCTGATACCCGCTTCTCCGGCTAGCGCTTCAAGGCAGCCGCGGTTGCCACAGCGGCACAACGGGCCCTGCGGCATCATGACCAAATGGCCGATTTCCATGCCGCGTCCGGTATTGCCGACGAACAGTTCGCCGTTTTTGATTAATCCAGCCCCGATACCGCCACCGGTATTCAGCAGCAGCATTCCGGCGGAAGTGTCCAGATGTCGCGTTAAATATTCCATATAAGTCAGCGCCATTGTCTTGGGCAGAACCAACGCCGGCATTTTACAGATTTGTTCGAGCCAGGCGCGGGAGCTGACGTTTTCCCATGCTGGTACGTTGACGGCCTTCAAAGACACGCCGGTATTAAGATCTACCAGTCCGGGGTCTGACAGGCATATTCCCCGGACTTTTGGCCAATCGCCGCCCGCCATTTCGCGCAAACGCTCGATGATTGCGCGGATCTCGATCCGGGCAGTCTCGGAGGAATTTCGCAGCCCTGCTTCGGTCTCGACCTTGAATATGATTTCACCTGTCATATTGCAGATTACACCAAGCGTTTTTCTGAATTGGAAGTCGATACCTGCAATCCAGAGATGGTTTGGGTTGAAAGCCAGCTTGGGCGCGCGTCGGCCGGTCTTTTTCCCGGCACGGTCGGGTTCGACTAGAGTGCCTGATTTTATCAACACGTCAACTGCTTCGATAATGCTGGCGGGACGTATCGACAGCAGAGCCATCAGTTCCGGTCTGGTCATCTGTCCGTTCCGGCTGATGGCTTCTATAATCAGTTGTTGCAGTTCTCGTTGTGTTTTCATGATATTTAAATCGTTTACGTATTAAATATATAACATAAATCATTATTTTTCAATGTTAATAATATATAAATGTATTGAAATATGGATGTGATACTTTTATAATTCTGATTATTAACACAATTACAGGAATATTATCATGCGAAGAATTAAATACGGAATGATTGGTTTTGGCAGCATCGCCGAGAACCGTTTGGCTAAGGAGGGGTTTGCCCTTGACCGCAACCGTTTTGCTCCTTTAGCGGAAGCCGAACTGGAGGGCGTGACAGATATCAATCCGGTACGTCGTGAAGCCGCAGCAGCGCTGGGGGTGAAATGGTATGCCGATGCCGCTGCATTGTTGATGGATCCGCAGATAGAGGCGGTGTTTGTGACCACCAACAATCAGAGTCACGCAAGCTTAACGATCCAGGCGATGGAGGCTGGAAAGCACGTGATCGTTGAAAAACCGATTGCCACTCGTTTGGAGGATGCCCGGCAAATGTGTGTTATGGCACGGGAACGCCGCCTCAGTCTGGCGGTGGATCACATGATGATCTACAATGCGTATAATATCAAGGCTAAAGAGCAACTGGCTCTGAACGTCGTCGGACCGGTAAACGATTGCTGTTTTCATATGGAGTGTTGCTATGGGAGGGGCGCGGTGGAGGCGGCTTCCTGGCGTTGTTCTAAACCGGAGGAGATGGGGGGGCCGCTTGGAGATGTTGCCAGTCATTGTTTCTATATGGCGGAATATATCTTCGGTAAAGCGATTGTAGAACTGGCTTGCGTCTATTATCCGAAACTGATGAATATTGTTGTGGAAGACGGCGCATATTTGAAATTCAAACTTTCAGACGGTTTGTGCGGTTCGATCCGGGTGGCTTTCAGCGAACCGCGTGGTGGCATGGACGTGACGCTGGATAACTTAGGTTATGAGATTTACGGTGAAGAAGGCGTTATTCGAGGCCATGGTACGATGTTCCAGCTTTCCGGTTTTCCCGATGAACCAATTCCCGTTCGGTTGGAGGTTGATCGGATCAAGGATCGTTATGATGTTGTTATCGAACATCCGGTCAACATATATCAGCAGGTAGTCCGCTCGCATGCGCAGTCAATACTGAAAAATCGTCCTTTTGATGGTGAAGAAGGGTATCATAACCTAAAGCTGATTGCCGCGGCCCATGAGTCGGCACGCAACTGCGGTAAATTAATAAAAATTGATATTTGAGGAGGATGTCATGAAGGTGACACTGTACATATGTTTTAATCTTTCCAAGGCTCCAATGCTGTCGGATTTTATGCTGCGGGATAAGCAGGAAGAAACCATTGCCGATAATGCGCGATGGTCGGCTGAAAATAGTCATTTGTTAATATGAAAGGAGTATTATATTATGGATCAGACGATTACCATTGTTGTGCCGATAAATGTACGGCGTGAGTGCAGCGAACAGCTAAAATCCAGAATTAATGAGCTGGTTGTTAAAACGCGGCAGGAAGCCGGGAATGTTTTTTATATTCCTCATGAGGCGACTGATGGTTCCGGGCGTTTCGTCATTTACGAACGCTGGGCAGACCAGTCCGCACTGGATTTTCATATGGGACAGCCCTATCTACAGCAATTCCTTGTCGACAGTGAAGATTGGCTGGCAACGCCCATATCAGGAATTTTCTGCCGTGAACTGATACCAGTACCGTTGGAGATGTGATGGCGAGAATTGTGTTTTTACAAAAAAAGCCCGCTCGGATAGAGCGGGCTTGGAGTGGGATGATGCTTATTGTGCCGGGGTTATCAACCAGAACGATACTGCGGATTGGTTCAAGCCGCAGACCGGCAAGGTAATTGAACCATTGCTGACGGGTGCGCTGTAGCTTTCAACCTGCTGCAACTCCGATCCGCTTAATTGTATTGACAGATTGTTCTTGATGTACTGATATACGTTACTGTGCGTTTCATCAATCAGATAACGGGTTACGGTCGCGCTTCCGCTGCTAAACGGGATGTTGTTTACGGTAATATTCACGGCCTGCGTAATAGTTTGATCAGTCTGTGATTCAAAGTCCCATTTATAATTGTAAATCATTACTCCAACCGCATTATTATCGGCCGATACTATCCCCCCGAGATCATTAGACAAACCACTTACACTGACCCGTTTGCCGGGCATCATGGTAAACATCCGGCAGAGGTTGTATATCGGTTTGGGATATAGTCCGACATTGCTGAGGAACGAGCACCACGTCCAGTTTTCGGTAAGGTAACGGGGATCGTTTGGATCATAAAACAGGTGATTGCGAAAGATCAGAAAAACCGCTTTTTCAGCCTTCGTCGACAACAAATCCTCGAGGAAAGCGGCAGTCCAAGCCGCACCTACCTGGTTGGTATTGATAATACCGTAGGAGCTGCCGTCAACATGCCAGTCGGGACCCCATTCCGTTATCGCGACCCGAGCCTGGGTCAAACCAGCGTTATCAAGCGCGGTACGCATGGTGGCGATATGATCTGCCGCCGATGGAAAGACCGTCTGGAGGGGGGAAGTCCGATCCAGCAAAGCCGCGGCATTTCCGTACAAATGTACAGTCAGGTCATCCAGTCGTATGCCATCCTGTCCACAATCCGCGGCCAGCTGGGCGGGCCAGTTGAAATCGCCGTATCCGGAATGAAAGGTAAAGGAAGTTGCTGCCGGCCCGGCAATGCACAGTGGCCGGGAAATATCAAGCGAGGCCTGTTCCACTGCGTTGGCCCAGACTTTGAATATCTGGTAATAGGCATCGTACATTTCCTCGCTACCCATGCCGTATGTTCCGGAAATAAACCATGCAGAGGTAGCGACATCTTTTTCATTGTCGACCTCAATAATGATTTCCGGCAAAGGTTCGTTACCATACCATGCATAGACGTTGTCTATTTCCCAAGGAACAATTTCCTTCCAATTGGTGAGCACCAGCTTGTCGATTTTCTCCAATCCCAGGGAATTTGAGAATTCCAATACCTTGGAGCCGTTGCGGGTCATGCTAATGAGGTTGTTTTCAGGATCGAACTTGATGACCATGTGTTCCCATTTCTGAGGCAGGATGTTAAGCGCTTCTCCGGCAACACCACCATATTGAGGAGAATTGGGATAGGTACTCCATGCAAAACCTGAATTGCCTCCATAGGCAGAAGAGTTGGGGTTTGCAAACAGATTGTAACCGGTATTGCTGGAACTGTTGAGAAGCGAGAAATAAACCGGTTGATAATCTGCCGTATTATAGGGACAACGGATATCGAATGCTATCTGTATCACCTGTCCCGGTTCGGAGGGTTGAAGGTTCATGGCAATCGCAGGATAAAATCCGGATACGCCGATGGGCATAACCAGATGTTTTCCACTTACCGTCCAAGGATGGCTGGCATCGGCATTAACAACCGTCCACGCGGGATTGGCGGAAAAATTGCCGTCGTTAAAATTATCGCCGCCGGGATTGCGGGGACGACTACCGATATGGAAATTACATATTTCCCACGGTATTATTTCCTTCATATTGGCGATTTCGAAGCGGTTGATCTGATCGATAGTGGTGTTGGTGAATGAAAGGACGACATGTCCGTTGCGGGACATGGTTACTGTATTCCCGACCGGGTCAAACTTTATGCAGATGGTTTCCCAGTTAGTCGGGTTGTAATATCCAAGCGCCTCGCCGGCAACGCCGATTTCCTGCGGCCCGTTACCATAGGTGCTCCAGGCGCATCCGGATACGTTACCAAAAACTGCGGGATACGGATTTCCGAAAAGGTTATAACCGTTTCCACTGGCGCTGTCGACAATTGAGAAGCATATCGGCTGATAATCGCCAGGTTCATAGGGATTGCGCAAGCTGAAGGTGATGTAGGTGGTTTCTGTCGATGATAATGCAGAAAAATCCAATCTGAGCCGTGGATTGGTTTCGGCAACCCCGACCGGCATATATAGCCGGTTGTTGGCGACTGTCCACGGATGGAGGGCATCTTCCGTGACAACGGTCCAGCTTGGATTATTGCTGTACTCCCCGTCATAAAAATCATCCGCCACAACAAGACCGGGGCCGGAATATTGTGCGATATGACGGACGCTGGCGGCGGCATAAGCGCTGTAGGCGGACCATTGTGCGGTTGTCCATGTCGAGGCATTGGCTGGTAAATTGCTGGGAGCGGATTCTCCCAGGGCGTAATGTGCTTTCCAGTTGTATGCCCGGATATTGCTTAAGGATTCACTTAATCTGCTACTGGGTATGAAGACCCCGTTAGTGTCAAGATATGATCCCCCCACGTTGATGCAACGTGTTCCTTTTACTCCCACAACGTTGAGAGTATTTACTGCGTCGGGACTTTGTCCGAACTCCCACGAGGCGGTATCAAAGTAGCTGCGAAGTCTTTTCAGGTCATCTCCGCCGGTTTGCGATACCACGGTGCCGGAGTTAACGATCACATTGTCGGGCGCAGAGACCTTAACGTAAACATCATCAAACTCCCATGGTACTTGATAACCATAATTTGTTATTTCAAACCGGTTAATACGGCTCAGATCCTGTGAGTCGGTAAAACTGAGCAGCAGTGCTCCGTCACAGGTCATTGTTACTTTGTGGTTGACCGGATCAAAACGAATGACGACGGTTTCCCAGTTTTGTGGATTGTTCTTTCCCAGTGCCGCCCCGGAAACGCCGATGTTTTGTGGTACATTATCATATGTACTCCAGGCGGCACCGGAATCTCCATAGGCGGATGAGTATGGGTTTGCATATAGATTATATCCGTTGCCGGTACCGGAGTCGATAATGGAAAAGAGTAGCGGTTGGTAGTCGCCGGGAACATATGGATTACGAACCTTTAACGTGATTTCAACCATACGATTGCTTTCAGTGTTACTGAAATTCAACCTGATAGTTGGCTTCATGCTTTGTACGCCAATGGGCGCAATAAGCTTACGCGTTAGTGCACTCCAAGGATGGTTTGCGTCGGCATCAATAACCACCCAGGTTGGACTGCTGGTAAAGTTTCTGTCGTAAAAAGTGTCTGACGTTAACGTTGTAGCGCTATTCCAGCCCCATGCGGGAAAACATAAGCACGACAGTGCAATGACAGCTAAAAAATAACATCCTCTCTGCATGGCATTACCTCCATTTGTTTTTTTCTAGAAAATTGATATTCTTTCCCTTTGCATCCCTATTGCGACAATTTTTCCTTTGTTTTTTTTCTTTGTTTACTGCTTAAAATTCTATTAGTGTAAGTATTATAATATAAAATTATTTTTATAAGTGTGTTGATCCTGGAATCCATGCGGCCTGGTGCGAGAACGAGCCGGTTAATTCTCCGGTCATCTGTATTGAACGGACTAAGTTGTTCGCTGCCATCATGCCGACAAGATGGGGGTCGAATTCCAGTCGGCTCCACTGTGTTTCATCCGGAAACTTCCCGCCTTTATTCCATAGGGTGATAACGCCAATATCTTTCCCGGGAATAATCCGTTTTTCTTTCATCCATCTTGATAGTAAAGGCAGAAAGTGGTCATCGGCTATATAAAGGGCATCGGGACGATTTTCATTCCACAAACGCGACCAATTATCCAACAATCCTGAGCCTTTGAAATTCGTACAAGAGATTACGCCCCGGTATTGAATCCCGGCCCGTACCAGTGCCAGATTATATGTATCTTCCTCCTTTTCCTCAGAAGGCTGTGGATGTTCCAGAGCAACAAGTGCAATGCGGACATAGCCGGATGCCGCCAATATCTTAACAGCCCGGCATACCGCCTCATGGGTATCCTGCTGGATCAAAGGTTCGTGTCGTAGCGTAGTGCTGCCAGGCCAGAAGTAGGATACAGGAGGGCAGTTATCTCTGCCGAATGCCAAACTGAAAGCTTCGTTAAATTGTTCGGCGCGGGATGATTCAATGAGGTAACCATCGCAGCGGTTCTTTTTCAGTTCTTCCGCCAGTTCGTCGGTGGGTTTGATTTCTGTGGTATCATATGTCAAATGAGAATATATGACTGGTCTGCAGTCGAGAGTTTTCAGGTGGGAAACCGCTCCATTGAATATCAGTTGGTTTGATTGGGTCAGTAGTGCCGAATCCCCGCTGACGCCGATTTGCAGCCTTTGCGCTTTTTTTTCCGGTGTATGGCTTCGGGCGGGTTGCTCGTTGATAAAAAATTGTTCCGGGATTATATCAGTATAACCACGAAAAACATCCTCTGAAGAGGCAAGCTCGGGAGGAAACACCTTGCGGACAAATGTTCCGCTGCCGTGCTTTCGTGTTAGGTAACCTGACTCTACCAGATGGTCAAGTGAACGGCGAACCCTTTGCCTGTTCACATTGAGAATTCTTGCCAGTTCCGGCTCGGAACGCAGACGGATACCGCTCCGGCATGGATAGCGGCTTAAGACGAAAGTAAATATGTCAAGCATGATATCTTTATTCATATGGACAATTTTAGCGCAAGTTGTCCAATATGTCAATATTTCAATTTAGTAAAATGATGTTTTTTTGTTTTATCCTTCCTGTTTTCAATTACTTACATATATAAAACATAATTAAGTGTCGCCCGCATTAATTTCTAAAAATTATAGGGTAAAATTCCTGCTGCAGCGTGGTATTTTATTGGATAATCAAGCAATGAGAATCAATATAGTATATTCCTTGTCAATAATATAGTTTATTTGTGTCAATATACATGTATAATAATTATAATTAACGTTAAAACTGCATAAAATGTCAAAAAATGGAGATACACATGAATCTTGGGGTACAATACTATCGGGCGCCGTTTCCGGAACAGAAACACTGGGACAACGATTTTGCCAAAATCAAAGCCTCTGGATTAAATACGGTTCAATTATGGGTGCTTTGGGGGTGGGTTGAAGCAAAATCGGATCGTTTCAATTATGACGACTATGACCGGCTGGTGGAATTGGCCGATAAACATGGGCTGGGAGTAGTGCTAAGTACTATTGCCGAAATACAGCCTCATTGGATACATCGCTTGGTCCCGGACAGTGAAATGATCGACCACCGCGGCCAGAAAGTCATTTCTTCCTTGCGAGGAGAATGCCACTTTGGACTTACACCCGGAGGTTGTACCGATCATCCCGGAGTCTGGGAACGCATGCGCCGTTTCCTTGCAGCTACGGCCGAACGCTACAAGGGGATGTCACATTTGCGTGGATGGGATGCCTGGAATGAGCTGCGCTGGAATGTCCAGGCCGATGGAATCGTATGCTTCTGCCCGCATACCCTTGCGGCGTTCAGAAATTGGTTGGACCTGAAATACGGCGGTCTTGAAGGACTCAATGAGGCTTGGAAACGGCGTTATGTGTGCTGGGATGATGTGATGCCGGGCAAACTTCCTGACCGTCCATATACTGAGATGATGGCTTTTGAGCACTTCATTACCTGCCGGGCAAACCAGCATGCGCTGGATCGCTACATGGTTATTAAGACCATTGATCAAATACATCCGGTTACCGCTCATGGCGCGGCACCCTCGGCATTGTATTGCGGCTACGAAATAGAATACCCGATAGACCGGGGGAACGATTGGAATCTGGCGGAACAACTTGACGGTATAGGTTGTTCCAGTTTTCCACAATGGGGTGGTATTGACGATGCTGATTTCGGTATGCGTATTGAGATGGTGAAATCGGCGGCGGAGGATAAACTGGTCTGGCTAAGTGAACTACAGGGGGGACGCGCGGCGATCGGGTTCAATATCTACGGTAAAGTCGAATCCCATCAGCAGCAGCGCTGGGTCTGGAATGGCATTGCCTGCGGTGCCGACACCATCCTCTTCTGGTGTTGGCGCGATGAAGTATTTGGCCGTGAGTCTTCGGGGTTTGGATTGGCCGGCAACGACGGTCTGGCAGAAGAACGTCTGGCAGCGATGAAGATTACCGGAGACCTGCTGGAAACAAACAAATCGCTGATAGCTTCCTATAAACCAGCTCAGGCGGAAGTAGGTATCATGTTCAGTCCCCAAGCCTATTACCTTTGCTGGGCTCAGGAGGGGAGGGCTGATAGGATGTTTGAGGCGATCAATGGATATGCCCGCGCCCTGATCCGCCAATCGATTAACTGTCAGTTTATCGAGGAAGAACATCTGAATGATCTGGAGCGTTTCAAAATAATCATTCTTCCCCGCGGCATTGTCATCTGCGCAGAACAGCAAGAGAAACTTATAGAGTACGTAAAGAACGGCGGAACGCTTTTATGTGAATCGGAATGTGGAGCTTTTGATTCGTATGGTCTGTATCGTTATCCGGACGAACGTTTCCTGAAGAGGCTGGCGGGCATTGAAGAAATAGGACGCCGCAATATTGATTGTGATCGGATAAAAGCTCGGTATAACGGAAAAACGTATGAGCTGGATATGGAACAGTGGTTGACGCCGCTGAAACCGTTTCCGGCCGTCGAGGTCATGGCTTCCATAAATGGGAATCCTCTGATTGCAGGAATCCCGGTGGGTAAAGGCAAAGTGATCTACTGCGGCTCGTACCTTGGCAATGCTTATATGAAGAAGCGACATCAGGGATTCGAAGAATTTCTGGCGGAGATCGTGACCGATTCCGGAAGGTCGGGAATGATCGAGATTGTTACTCCTGTCACCACCGCCGATAATTTCCTGTATATCAAATACGGGCATTGCCGTAACGGCAATATGGTCTTCGTTTTTTTCCCGGAAGGCGTTGCGCAGGCGGAACTTAATTTCGCCGCTGACATCTTCCCGAATTGCAATGTGCGTGAGCTGTTTACCGGTCGTGAAATTACAATTGAGAATATAGCCGGTAAGCGCTGCGCCAAGATTCTTCCCGGACCGTTTAACTTTGCGGTTCTGACCGACGCGGTCTAGTGTTGTCAGGAGTCCGGTGTCGTACCGGTAAACAGGACGACACCGGATTTGATTTTTCGACGGCATAAATATGGAGGTGATTGTATAACTCGGAGATCAGGCACCGCCGGCAATCCGCTGTTTGTTTCCGCCACCCCCCCGTAAAAATAACCGTAAATAAAAAAAGCATCCAGCCTATAGAAGCCGGATGCCTGAAGGTATTATGCTTTTTATTGGTTGGACGCTGCCTTGATAAAGTCTCTGAACAACGGATGCGCTGTCAGTGGCGTGGATTTGAATTCCGGATGGAACTGGCAGGCAACGAACCATTTGTGGGTTTTGATTTCAACGATTTCCACTAGTTTACCGTCGGGGGATGTCCCCACAATCGACAATCCGGCATTCTGCAATTCTTCGGCAAAATTGGAATTGAATTCGTAACGGTGGCGGTGGCGTTCGGAGATTTCCAGCGAACCGTAGGCGGACGCGGATCTGGTATCGTTTTTAATGACACAGGGATACGCTCCGAGGCGCATGGTGCCACCCTTTGCGGTTACATATTTCTGGGAATACATCAGGTCGATTACCGGATGGGCGGTGTTCAAATCGAATTCGGTACTGTTGGCGTCTTTGTAGCCCAGAACGTTGCGGGCAAATTCAATTACCGCGCATTGCATGCCAAGGCAGATGCCCAGGAACGGGATGTTGTTTTCGCGGGCATATTGAACCGCCATCAGTTTGCCGGGAACACCGCGGTCTCCGAATCCGCCCGGGATAAGGATGCCGTCGGCGTCCTTGAGCCGTTCGGCATTATTGGCCTTTTCGAGTTCTTCGGCTTCGACCATGTCAATGTTCAGTTGGACATGGCTCGCAATAGCTCCATGGGCCAGAGCTTCATAGATGCTTTTATAGGAGTCGCGCAGGCTGATATATTTGCCGACAACCGCAATTCTTACAGTCTTGGTGGACGGGGTTATTACCCGTTGAACCATGTTTTTCCATTCCGTGAGGTCAAGTTGACGGCGCGGCAGATTCAACATATCCAGTACCTTGGTGTCGAGCTGTTGATTTGCCAGTTCGACAGGGACTTCATAAATCGAATTTTCTACGTCGCGTTCCTCAATGACCAGATCTTCACGGACGTTACAGAACAACGCCAGCTTTTTGAAATGATCTTTTTCCATCGGCTTTTCCGTACGGCAGATCAGAACATCGGGGATGATCCCGATTTCACGAAGGATGCCCACCGACTGCTGCGATGGTTTGGTTTTCATTTCACCGGCGGCTTTGATGTAGGGAACCAGCGTCAGATGGATGAACAGTGAATTGTTTGAACCGAATTCATGTTTGAACTGGCGGATTGCTTCCAGAAACGGCAACGACTCGATGTCGCCGGCAGTACCGCCGATTTCGTTTACAACAATATCAACTTCGGGAGAATCCAACGCAACGATTGCTGCTTTGATTTCATCGGTGATGTGCGGTATAACTTGAACCGTGCCGCCGAGATAGCCGCCTTCGCGTTCACGGGCGATGACGTTGCTGTAGATCCGGCCGGTTGTGAAATTGCTGGCCTTGGAACAGCGGATTCCGGCGAAACGTTCATAATGCCCCAGGTCAAGGTCGGTTTCCGCGCCATCGTCGGTAACGAATACCTCTCCATGCTGATATGGGGACATGGTTCCGGGGTCGACGTTGATGTAGGGGTCAAGTTTCTGCATGGCCACGCGGTATCCGCGCTGGCGGAGCAGCATGGAAAGGGACGCTGCGGTGATCCCTTTTCCCAGTGATGATACAACGCCTCCGGTAATAAAAATATGTTTTGTCATAATACCTCTTCAAATTTTAAAAAAACGGCTGTTTTACAATAAGGATATTGGAATTCTCTTGAGCCCGTTTTTTTAAAAAAGGACCCATTAGAAAAATGTTATTACCGGGATAAAACCTTATCATCAATAAGACATTTTTCAAACCTTTTTATGGCTGATAAGCGGTTTTTTTGTTCTTTTTATTTCTGTCGCCTCAAGTCACTGTTCGTTTCACGGCGAGACCCTCAATATCCAGCAGTGGACTTAAATTGATGAGAATTGTATTGCCCTTAGTAATTTGCTGAGTATGCTTATTGTAAACATGCTTACTGTATTTTACCTCTTGCTTGTCGCATGTGGTGTGCTATATTTTCTGAAATGAACAGGAAGGAGCGGTCTTTTGAAATTATTGCGACAACTTCTGGTACTCTTTCGCCCGGCGGAAAAAATGACGCTGTGTTTCTTTCTGCTTTTGAATGTCAGCTGTTCCCTGCTTGAATTGATCGGCATAGGCGCGGTTATTCCGTTTATACTGTTGCTGACCAATCCCGACGCCGTTCATAGTAACCGTTACATGAAGATGCTTTATGACTTTGTCGCACCGGAATCGTTTCGTTCCTTTGTTGTTACCATTGCCATTGGGTTTATCATCTTTTTCATTTTGAAAAACCTCTATATGGCGCTGGTATTTGTATCCCAGCAGTTTTTCCTGCGGCGTAAATATGTGGAAATGACCGACAAGCTTTTGACCAGCTATCTGTTCAAACCGTATCCCTATTTCTTCAGCCATTCCGGCGCTGAAATGTTGCGGAATGTACAGTCCATGGAAACGGTGATTATCGGGATGCTGACTCCGATGCTGAATCTTGCTTCGGAAGTCATTACGATCGCTATCCTTGCCGGCTTTGTAATCTATATCAATCCGCAGCAGGCGTTGCTGCTGGGGAGCGGTTTGGGTATTTTCGTGTTTGTCGGTTTAAAATTGCTGAAAAAGAAAACCTACCAGCTGGGCAATGAACGGTTGGACATCAATGAAAACATCATTAATAATGTCATGCAGGGGGTCGGGAGCATTAAGGAGACCAGAATATTAGGTAATGAACAGACCATTCTGAACCGTAATCACATTGAAGCCAAACGAATGGGTTTCTTTTTCGCCATCAACAATCTGCTTGGTGTACTGCCGCGTTTTTATATCGAGACTCTGGCGGTGCTGGGTATTATGTTGTTTTTGCTTTTGATGCTGCAAGCCGGTTTTCAGGAGGAAAGAGTAATTGTTGAATTGTCTCTGTTCGGAATGGTCGCATTGCGGCTGATGCCATCGGTCACCCGGATAAGTATAGCCATCAGCAATATCCGTACCTATATACCGCCCTTTAATCGTGTTTATAACGATATTATTGAAGCGGACAAATTTCATGCTACGCCGATGCCGGTGGCGGAAAAAATGCCGTTTGCCGATAAGATCACAGTAGATAAGGTCAGTTTTTCATATGACGAAAGCCGTCGTATCCTGAATGAAGTTTCGCTGGAGATCCGGAAAAAACAACGGGTGGGATTTATTGGTCCATCTGGTTCGGGCAAAACTACCGCAGTGGACTTGATTATCGGGTTGCTGTGGCCGGCAATGGGTAAAGTAATGGTCGACCGCAAAGACATTAACGAGGCAAATGTACGTAACTGGCAGGCGAATATCGGTTATATTCCGCAAAAGATCTTTATTTTTAATGATACGATCCGCGCCAATATTGCGTTGGGTGTTCCCCGGGATGCGATTGACGCAAAACAGGTTTGGACGGCGATGGAGGCCGCTCAATTGACTGCCTTTGTTTCCCGTCTGCCGGAGGGTCTGGATACGGTCGTCGGCGAAAACGGGATCAAGCTTTCCGGCGGTGAGCTGCAACGTCTGGGGATCGCGCGCGCTCTTTATCGGGATCCAGAGGTACTGGTTATGGATGAGGCTACTTCTGCGCTGGATAATGTGACGGAAAAAGACTTCATGGCGGCAATTGATGCTCTTGGCGGTAAAAAAACGATTATCCTGATCGCGCACCGACTGACAACCGTTGAAAAATGCGATACAATATATCGTATTGAAAATGGCAATGCGACAGTGGTTGACATCAAGAATTTACAATAAACCATGGCAAGTGAAATTCTGTGTTATGAGCATTGTTTTTTTTTGAGCTTTACAGAAAAGTTGGATGACTTTCGGACATCGGAGGAGCGACGTACTATAAGTCTGGTTCCCAGTGTTATTTTAGTTTATTTCGCGCAGGACTATGCACGCTCCAATTTCCAAAGGATCGTTAAAACAGAAAACCGCCTCCGGAACAATTCCGCTTTGCAGTAACATCTGCATTACTTCTTTGCCGAGTGACCTTGCTGATATCTCATGAAATCCCTTAATCGGATTGTCGTGAGTATGACCTAACAGGATGTGGGAACCTTTATTGAGAAGATTTTAGTAAAAACCGACATCATTACGATTTGTGTTTATGTATCTGTCGATTTATAGTAAGGCAGAATACTAGGGAGGGATGATGCTGGCGGAAAGCGAGAAAAAGGGATATGCGTTCGGGACGTTCGGAGGGGTGTTTACCCCATCGATCCTGACTATTTTCGGCCTGGTGATGTTCATGCGTACAAGTTATGTGGTTGGCAGCATGGGTATCGGCAAGGCGTTGCTTATTCTGTTGATCGCGGAATCGATAACGATTGCCACCGGACTTTCGATTTCGGTCATATCCACTAATACTCCCGTGCGTGGTGGTGGGGCGTATTTTCTGATTTCCCGTGCGTTGGGACCGGGATTCGGCAGTTCGATCGGTCTGTCGTTGTATATGGCTCAGACCTTGTCGGTACCTTTTTATATAATGGGTTTCGCGGAAGCGACGGCAACCAATTTTCCGGTTTTACAGCCCTATTTCCTGTTCCTGTGTCTTGTCCCGGCTTTCGTTTTGTTTATTACGGCTTGGATCGGGACCGACTGGGCGATAAAGGCACAGTATATTATCCTTGGCGTATTAACGGCGGCAATCATTGCATTTCTTGGCGGTGCGTTGTTCAAACCTTTCAGCTTTGAACAGTTCAGTGTTAATTTTCCGGGCTTGCCGGATCAGGATTTCTTCTACTTCTTCGCCATTTTCTTTCCGGCGGTTACCGGGTTCATGGCTGGGGTCAATATGTCTGGTGACCTCAAAGATCCGGCGGTTTCTATTCCGCGTGGAACGATTCTGGCTATTCTTACTGGAGCAGTGGTCTACGCTTTGCAGATTATCCTGACCGGCGGGGCTTTCAGTCAAGAAAATCTGATTGATTTCCCTTATACAGTCCTTGCCCGAAATGCTTTATTCGGCGGCGGTTTTCTGGTTTTTGCCGGAGTGGTGGCGGCAACATTATCGAGTGCGCTCGGTTCCATGCTCGGTGCGCCGCGGATATTGCAGGCTCTTGCTGGAGACCGGATTCTGCGTTCGTTGAATTTCTTTGCGGTCGGATTCGGTCGGCAAAATGAACCCCGCCGGGCGATGCTGCTTACTTTCGCGATTTCAATCGGTGTGCTTTTCTGGGGCGGGGTAGGGGGGATGACCGAGAAAAGTTCCCACAGTAATTCCCTTAATATGGTGGCTGAAGTAGTTTCCATGTTTTTCCTGTACACCTATGCCATGGTCAATCTGGCGGCATTTGTCGAGTCGTTTGGCGCCAATCCCTCCTTCCGTCCGCGATTCCGTTTCTTTCATTGGTCGATGTCGCTGTTCGGGGCTTCCGCCTGCGTGATCACCTCACTGATGATCAACGCCGTGTCTTCGATCATTGCTCTTGCGATTATCGGCTTTCTGTTCCTTATCTGCCGTCGGCGGGTAATGGAGAATGCGTTTGGTGACGCCCGCCGCGGGTTTATTTTCTCCCGTATCAGTGAAAACCTTAAACTGCTGGCCAAGATGCCGCCCGATCCAAAGAACTGGCGACCGACCATTACCGTGCTTTCGGGTGATCCGTCGCGTCGCGTTGACCTGATCGAATACGCGACTTTGTTCAGCAGCCGCAAGGGAATACTTTCCCTGGTCAAGATCGTTACCGACCCGGTAGAGGATCTGATGGCTTTCCGGCAGCAGGAATTTGCCGCGCTGGAGCGTTTCGCCGCCGTGCATCGTTTCGGATTTTTCCCGGATGTGATCGTGTCAGAGGATTTTGACAATGCGCTAAAGGTATTTTTGCAGTCGCATTCTTTAGGTCCGATCAAGCCGAATATTATCATGGCAGGATGGCCGCGCAATCCCGAGCGTATCCGCCCTTTCCTGAACCATGTCAACACCGTTTGTGATCTGCGCATGAACTGCCTGCTTATGATCAATGCGCGCAATATGCGCTTGAGTTCGATGCCGGTGGGGACGATCGATGTGTGGTGGCGTGGTAAGGATAACGGTTCGCTGATGCTGATTATGGCGTATCTGCTGACCATTAACCGGGGATGGAAAAATGTTTCCATAAGGTTGTTGCGCATGGCGCCCCGGGAGGAACGCAAGGCGGCGGAGGAAGAACTGCGCTCTCTCACTGAAGCCGCCCGTATTCCAGCCAGAATCAAAGTAATATCTTCTGAAAAGACATTTGATGAGATGGTTGAGTATATTTCCCGGGATGCGCTGGTGATTTTTATGGGATTTTCACCGCCGCCGCCGGAAAAATACGACGAGTTCTTTGCTGAAATATCGGAACGCTCATCAAAATTGACCACAACTTTTCTTGTCTCGTCCAATGGCGAGGCTGATCTTCTTGCATAACTTGTATTAATACATTTTTACTCTTTGATAATGTTTTTTATTTATTCGTATTGACAAATGTGTATTAATACAGTATAATGCAATCAAGATGAGGTGTATTAAAATGCATGAGAAGAGTAAACAAACGATAATGTATGAAGAGCTGGTGACGGAAGCCGAGCGGATGTCGCCGAACAGTCGTTTTCACTCGGTGAGGACGTTGATGCGGCGCTATGCGGTAAGCCAGCGGACTGTTGAGCATGTATTAAACCGTTTGACCTCCAATCAATTGATCGTCAAGATTCCCAAAGATGGCCTTTTTGTGAAAGGCAGCCGGAATAAAGACGTTAAAAATCTGATTCTGCTTGTTCCCACCTGGCGAGGGTTCTCCTACAATGAGAGAATTCAGGCGCTGGAGAATTACTGTACTGAGAATGGGCGTTATAATTTCTTCTGCCAGCGCTTTAATGTTACCGAAAATATTTTCAGTAAGTTGCCGATTATCCATGCGGATGTGATAGTGATTTGTCCGGCCGGCGGTTTTATCTCTGTGCAAGACGTTGCCTGTATTGCAGCGGCTCCGGTGCCGGTGATCGTGTTCGGTAAAGAAGTCGGAGATTTGAACATTTCTTCGGTAAATGGCAATGGGGCTGAGGCTGGTGCGCTAGCAGCGGCGA
>QKAL01000194.1 GCA_003246475.1 Lentisphaerota bacterium | reverse complement strand
GCCCATCTTGACCTTGTCTACGTACATCGTGGTCAGTGGCGGCGTGGTATTTTCGCTGATCGGATCTCCATCAAACCCCATGATGCTGATATCGTCGGGGATGTCGATACCTAGTTTTAACAGAGCGTTTACCGATTTAACCGCCGTGCAGTCGTTACCGAAGAAGATTGCAGTCGGCTTCTCCGTTCCTGAAAAAATGGTCTTGAGGTCTTGAACGATCGAGCTGTCGCGCAGATTACGTTGCAGCAATGTATGGTCGATTTTGATGCCATGATCGATCAATGCGTTGCAATACCCCTCATAACGTTCCTGAAAACTGGTATGCATCCGTGTGCTCACATAGCCGATGCTGCGGTGTCCCTGGTCGATCAGATATTTAACCGCCTGATATGCCCCATTGATATTGTCGGTTTTGACACAGCTGACTCCAGGAATATCCGTTCCACGATCCACCAGGACAAACGGCAGTTTCAACTCGATCAATGCTTCAATAAGCCGGTCGCTGACGTTACCGACCAGAAAGGCACCGACAAAACACTCCTCGCCGGAAAGCCTTGCCGCCAGAGCAGTTGCCGGTTCATCTTCGTCGACATAGATAAAGACAAAACTGTAGCCGTAATTGCCCATTGTCGAAGTAATGGTCATCAGTATTTCCGCATAGAAATGCGTCGGGGCAAAAGTTACGTTGCGAGACAGCACCAACGCCAGTTTCTTGCCGCCGCCGCCGGCTCCGGGCTTCTGTTCACATACAAAGGTCCCTCTCCCTTGATAGCGCTTCAAAGTGCCCTCTTGAACCAGTTCGCGCAATGCACGGTCCACTGTGCTGAAACTTGCTTCATATCGCGTCATGATTTCGCGCTGCGACATGAATTTATCGTTTGGCTTGTAGCGGTTGAGGATGTCTTCCTCCAGCCTGGCTTTCAGCCATTGATAACGCAATCCGTTGTTTTCTATAACTGACACGGTAATGACCTTTATTTTTACTTCATGTATCGATTCACTAATTAGATTATAGTTGGTTTTGACAGGATTGTCAATAGCTAAATGCCATATTTTGAACATAAATAACTTTATGAGTTCAAAAAAACTCAGTGACTCGATTCACTGTTTGATAGAGGTAAAAAAATCCGCTTTTTAATATGATATTTTGTTTTTTTCCATTATATTAAAGCATTTTGCTGGCAATATATAAAATGGAAGAAGACCTTATGGGAATTGAGAAAGAGATATTTGGCAGGCTGCCGGACGGCCGGAGTGCGATGCTTTATCATTTGACCAATAATCAGGGCGCGTCGGTATCCATCTCCAATTATGGCGGGATTGTGACGCGCATCATGGTTCCGGACCGGACCGGAATGCTGGGCGATGTGGCGCTGGGATTTGACGATCTCAATGGTTATCTGGAAATGAGCCCCTATTTCGGTGCTATTATCGGGCGTTGCGCGAACCGTATGGACAAGGGAACTTTTGTTATCAAGGGCAAAGAATACCATGTGGCGGCCAATGAGATGCCCAAGCGCAACACCCATCTTCATGGCGGCATGAAGGGATTTGACAAAGTGCTGTGGGAGGCCAGACCGTTTGAAAGCGAGTCGGGACCGGCTCTGGAGCTTAAGTATATGTCGCCCGACGGCGAGGAAAACTACCCCGGGAATCTGCAGGTAACTGTTGTCTATACTTTTACCAATGACAACGCCATAAACATTGAAATGAGCGCGGAAACCGATGCTACAACGATTATCAACCTCACCAACCACTCCTATTTCAATCTGGCGGGCGAATGCAGCGGATGTAACTATCAGCACGAAGTAAAGATCAATGCTGATTTTTTTACCCCGGTAAATGCATCACTTATTCCGACCGGGGAGATTCTTAGCGTCAAAGGCACGCCGCTGGACTTTACGGTGGCCAAACCCATCGGTAGAGATGTTGAGGCGGATGACGAACAGCTTAAGCGTTGTCTGGGATTCGATCATAACTTTGTGTTGCGCAAATCATCTCCGGGAGCATTGGAAACCGCCGCTGAAATTTATGAGCCGAAGACCGGGCGGACGCTGGCAGTGCTTACCACGCAACCGGCGATCCAGTTCTACGGCGGTAATTTCCTGGGGGATGAGATCGGCAAGGGCGGACGCCGTTATGAATGGCGCGGCGGATTCTGTTTTGAACCTCAGCGTTATCCTGATTCCCCCAACCACTCCCATTTCCCGAGTGTGATTCTCGAGCCGGAACAGAAGTATCACGAGATTATAGTTTTCCGTTTCGGGGTAAAATAACAATACGACGAAGAAAAAAGGGACCGGATATCCGGTCCCTTTTATTTTACGCGATCGACGAAAACAAATTATTTTGCCGCATTCATCAGATCTTTGGCGCTGCAGTCTGACGGCAGCGTGCGCAGGGCGGCGATTGCCGCCGGAGTGGCTTGTCGCCCGAAAGAGGCGAAGAACTCGTTTTTGGCTCTGGGACTGCGAAATTCCGCACCAGACCAGGCGCTCAGATATCCTTTGTTGATCTGCTGCAGCAGAGTATGCGCGAACATAATCGCCGCGCCATCGACAAAGGTCTCAAGATGAGGAGCGAGGGCCGGACAATCGAAATCGTCGACCAGTTTTTGACCCGGTGCGTTCATCTCGGTTCCGACAATGATCGGCAGGTCCCGCTTCTGTGCGGCGGCGATGATCCGGTTAAGTTCGAAAATCTTCTTTTCTGCGACCGCGGGATCTTTAAAATTCCAGTTGCGGTCGGGGATGATGTTCAAGGCCGCTGCGCCGTTTTCAATATGGGCGTCAAGGAGCTTGTCGACATCCTTTTCGCCGTCGGAGGCGCCGTCGAGCCAGGCGATGGTGGGGATGGCGCCGCATTGCCGGACGAACAGATTCATATCCTTGAGCAACGGGAAGGCCTCGGGAACCGGTTTTACATAGCCCGGGCCGCCGGACTTCATGGTCTTACTGCGGATCAGGGCCTCAAGCTGGACGCGGTCATTGACTATTTCCGTCAGTTTTTCCGCCGGGGTGGAGAGCTTTTCCGCCCAGAATCTGACTCGGTCGCTTTCGTCCGAAAACACGGTTTCGGCTTTGCGGAAGTAGGCGGCGCAGACATGGCGTTCGGTGGCGTTTCCGGCCGGGGTCAGAGGTACGACATCCTTATCGTAGTCGAGGGTAACCGGGGCCAGGAACCCATTTACGGCGGCAACGATATTCTGGGTCCGGGCGTTGGCCTTGGCGCGCATGTCTTTCAGAAATGCTGCTGCTGCGGCCGGGACTTCTCCGGTAGTGAATCCGACGCCCATATGGTAGGCAATGCCCGGTTCGCCAGGGGAGTTGAGTACGGCATGGGAGAATTCCGGCATGAAGGCGCGGGTCTCAAGTCCGCAGACGCCGCGGACGTTCAGCTGCTGTGCGGCGGCAAGGAATTCGTCGACGGCGTCAAGCACGTCGAAATCGACGATCCCGGCGGCAAACCAGCAGTTCTGCAATGCCCACCAGGCGATATAGGAGGGAGAATAGCCGTAACCGTTATAGGAATAGAAGGTGTGGCAATGGAGGTTATGGGTTGCGCCGACCTCTTCATTTCCCGACTGGTTGAAATTCTTTTTTAATTCCGCCAGCGCCTGCTGCCGCATTTCCCCCTTGAAATCGTTCAGCGACGCTTCCAGCTGTAATAACTTTTCTTCCGTCACAATGCTGCTCCTCGTTGATTATCCTGCCTGACAGGTGTTGTTTCGGTCCGAACCCGCTCTATAATATAGCGCTGCCATATTTCTCCACAAATTTTTTATCATTTTTTTTGCTGCAACTATTGAAATATCTCGCCTGTTGGATATAATTAATATTGATAATCATTATTAAAAAGAGAATGGCATATGAAACTGAGCAACACCTTGCAGCGCCGCATTATTCTTGAAGAGCTCCGGAAGCTTGAATGTCATCCAACAGCGGACGAGTTATATGAAATTGTCCGCAAACGGATTCCCCAGATAAGTCTGGCGACGGTATATCGCAATCTGGAGTTGCTGTCGGAGGGAGGCCAGGTTCTGAAGCTGCAGCAGACCGGCAAGCAGAAACGTTTTGACGGGCGGGTAGAAAGCCATTATCACGTACGCTGTGCCAGTTGCGGTCGGGTTGCGGATATCTGGGATGATGAGGTGATTGCGGTGAACCGCCAGCTTGATGTCCTGGTGGAAAAACTGGGCATGGAAGGTTATATGCTTGAACTTAACGACAGATGTGAAAAATGTCGGGAAAAAGACGAAAAACCGGAATAGTTCCGGAATAATATTAAATATCGTAGAACCTGAAGTTTAAGGAGATTGAACATGGCTGAGATGAAGGGAAGCAAAACCGAACAGAATCTGTTGAAAGCTTTTGCCGGGGAATCACAGGCGCGTAACCGTTACAGTTATTTTTCCAAGGTTGCCGAAAAGGAAGGTTACTTCCAGATTGCGAAAATTTTTGCCGAAACCGCTGAGCAGGAACGCATACACGCCAAGCGCTTCTTCCGTTTTCTCGTTGGCGGCATGGTGGAGATAACCGCATCCTATCCGGCGGGTTGCATTGGTACTACCGAGGAGAATTTGGCGGCGTCTGCGGGTGGCGAACATGAGGAATGGACCGATCTATATCCGGCGTTTGCCCAGGTGGCGGAAGAGGAAGGGTTCCGTGATGTCGCCGCGGCGTTCCGCAAGATTATGGTTGCGGAAAAGCACCACGAAGAACGTTACCGGACTCTGCTCCAGAACCTGCAGGAAGGTACCTTGCGGAAAAAATCAGAGCCGGTCAAGTGGGTCTGTGCCAAGTGCGGTTACATCCATGAAGGGACTGAGCCGCCCAAAAAGTGCCCGGCCTGTCTGCATGGGATCGAACTCTTTGAAGTATTTGCGGAAAAATATTGATTTTTTATTCGTAAGCTAACATATTATATTTATCTACCAAACAATAACAGGGGGTTTATTATGCCGGCAAGAACCAGAGTATTCAAGTGTGCGAAATCCGCGATGACGGTGGAAATAACAACCGAGGATGCCGGATGTGTCGATCTCATGTGCTGTGGCGACAAGATGCAGCTGATGCAGGAGCAGACCGCCGACAAGACCAAGGAAAAGCATGTCCCGCTGCTCAGTGGTGGTAAGACCGGTACCAAGGTGGTGGTTGGCTGTACGCCGCATCCGATGGTCGATGACCATTATATCGAGTGGATCGAAATCATCAACGGCCCTTACGTCAACCGCAAATATCTCAAACCCGGTGATGCGCCGGAAGCGGAATTTTACGTGCCGCTCAGTGATAATCTGGTTGTTCGCTCGTACTGTAATAAACATGGCCTCTGGAGAGGTGAAAAATGATCAGCAAGAAATTGGAAGAAGCGATCAACGACCAGATAAACTTTGAGTTTTACTCGTCATACATCTATCTGGCCATGTCCGCATGGTTCAAGGATCAGAACTACAACGGGTTTGCCCACTGGATGGAAGTTCAGGCCCGTGAAGAGACGTTCCACGCCATGAAGTTTTTCAACTTCATCTTCGACCGCGGTGGCCGCGTCGAGCTCAAGACGATTAAACAGCCGGTTGGCGACTGGAAACAGCCGGTTGATGTTTTCAAAAGCGCCTTCGAGCACGAACAGATGGTTACCTCGCGGATCAGCAATCTGATGGATCTGGCACTGCAGGAGCGCGACCACGTTGCCGCCGCCTTGCTGCAATGGTTTATCAATGAGCAGATCGAAGAGGAAGCCAGTGTTCGTAACATTGTCGATCAGATGAGAATGATGGGAGATTCAAAGGACTCTATTTTCATGCTTGATCGTGAATTGAATGCCCGCCAGGTGGGGGCGCTGGTGGCCGCGTATTTGACCGGTCAGCCGGCACCTAACGCCTGACCATGACCGACCCGGAAAATGGAGAGACCCTTTTCCGGGTTTTCCTTAATATATCGGAAGTATAAAAATGAATAATCCGCATTATCTCAAAGCCGTAAAGGTTACAGAAAAAGTTTACTGGGTCGGGGCCGTTGACTGGAACGTCAATGAGTTCCATGGTTATCGCACCGAGCGAGGCTCCACTTACAACGCCTTTCTTATCATGGATGAAAAGATCACTTTGATCGACGCGGTCAAGGCGCCGTTCAAGGATCATCTGCTCAGCCGCATCAGTTCTGTGGTCGATCCGGAAAAAATCGACTATATTGTTTCCAACCATGCCGAGCCGGATCACTCCGGATGTTTGGCTGAAATTGCCCGCCTCGTCAAACCGGAGAAGATCTTCGCTTCGGTAGCCGGGCAGAAAGCGCTGATGCAGCACTATGACTTTGACATGCCCATTGAAGCGGTAAAGACCGGCGATGAGATCTCATTGGGGCAGGATACTCTGAAGTTCATCGAGACCAAGATGCTGCACTGGCCCGACAGCATGTTCAGCTACCTGGTCAACGATAAAATCCTCTTTTCCCAGGACGCGTTCGGGATGCACCTGGCCGGTTCTTCGCTTTTTGCCGATGAGTATGAACATGACGTGCTCCACTGGGAAGCCGAGAAATATTACGCCAACATTCTGCTGCTCTATTCCGGCAAGATCAAGCAGCTGCTTGAAAAACTGCCGGAATTCAACCTCGACATCCGGTACATCGCGCCGGACCACGGCCCGATCTATCGTGACCCCAAGGACATCGGTATGGTCATTGACTGGTACCGCAACTGGGCGGAACAGCCGCTTTCCAATAATGCATTGGTTGTTTACGATACCATGTGGAATTCAACCGAAAAGATGGCGATGTCGATTGCCGACGGATTGCGCGATGCCGGGGTCGAGCCGATTGTCATCAAGATCAGTGCCCGCGATCGCAGCTTTGTGGCGACCGAGCTCCTGAACTGCGGCGCAATCATTGCCGGAAGTCCGACTTTGAACAACAATATTTTCCCGTCGATGGCTGATGTTCTCACCTACCTCAAGGGACTGCGTCCGCAAAACCGTATCGGGGCTGTGTTCGGGTCATACGGCTGGAGCGGCGAGGCGATCAAGCAACTGGAGGATTACCTCCGGGACATGAGCGTTGAACTTGTGGCAGACAGCGTCAAGCAGAAGTATGTACCCAAGTCGAACGATCTGGAAGCCTGCTATCAGCTCGGCATAAAGGTGGGACAGGAGCTGTTGCAGCGCCTGAAGTGACCTCATATACGGCGGGAACGGTATAACCCCGTTCCCGCTGCCGGATACTATGAAAATATTGAAATCGTTGGTTTTTTTGATGACAGTGACAGGGGGATTTATGCCGCATGACGTTCGATGTGACAGGTCGGATATTCAGGCATTGCCCCTTTGCGCCGGCATCATCGAACCCAATGCGTACAACCTGAAATATAAGCTTCCCGGTCCGCTCGAAGAGGTGCGCTTTATAACCATCCACAATACGGTTGAACCTTTTTCCGCCTGGCAGGAACGTGAACGGGTCAACAATCGGCGCGACCAGGTTGCCGTATCTTTCCATTTTGCGGTCGATGAAATTGAGGCGGTACAACTTCTGCCGCTGGACTGCCACGCCTGGCACGCCGCCGACGGAAAAGGTGATGGCAATATGCACAGTATAGCCATCGAAATCTGCCGCAGTGTCTGCATCGGTTCCGACGAGGGACTTTACCGCCGGGCGGAAGACAATGCCGTGATTCTGGCCGCCTGGCTGCTGAAAAAATACAACCTGCCCATTGATGCATTGAGAAAACATCAGGACTGGAGCGGCAAATACTGCCCGCATCGTATTCTCGATGAAAAACGTTGGGAGGAGTTCAAGCTTAAAGTGGCTGCCGCCATGCCGACTGCGACAGTCCGTCCGATTGCCGGAATGTCGCCGCAAACCGCCGAGGCGGTTATTGTTTCCCGTCGCCTGGATGAGGCCGGAAATGAAAGGGCGGTTTACAAGAGTTTTTCCGGACGGGAATTTGCCCGTTTGGAAGACATGATTGCCGACCAGCAAGAACGTAAGATCAAGGTCGTTGACATCTCCGTCTGGGGGGGAGAGGCAGATCCATCGCCGATTCTACGGTCTTTCCGCACCGCGGGGATCAAAGTCCGCTGCTGCTATGTTCCGCAACCCGGCGCGCCGGAATGGATCCGCCGGGGCGAGATCACATTTTCTGATCCAGATTCTTTCCGGTGACAATGTGCTTCAGCGCCGGAACCACCCGGGTCATCTGCCGGACGTAATTGGTCTTGGTCGAATCCTGATCGGTTTTGGCGGCGCGCAGGAAGCGGATGAAATCTTCAAACGTTGTCCGGTCATATTCCGAGCCATTGCGTTTGATGACGCCGATATGGGGGAAAGACTCGATATCCAGAGTTTCGCTGCTGCTGAAGAACTCCTCGAAGGACTTTTCCCCGTCGGTGGTGCTGGGGCCAAATACGCACGGCCATTTTTTCTGGCCGATAAGTTCATCGGCGCAGGTTCTGGCCTCTTCTTCGGAATCACAGTGGAACGGTTCATACCCGAGTTCGCAGAGCAGTCCGGTGGCGATCTGGGCAAAAGTCTTCTGGTCCTTCAGCGGGTTCATTTTCGGGAAGAACACGTCACGGTTTTCTCCGGTCATGCAGCTCAGAACACAAAGTTCCCCTGCCTCCTGGTGAGAGATGAAGTAACGGGTGATGTCGTTGGGGGCGGCAATTGGCTGGCGCCGGGCAATGCGCTCGAGAAAACCGTGCGGCAAGCTGCCATCGGAAAAGGCTACATTGGCAAACCGTGCGGTGGAGAACGGCTGGGCGTCGGCACGGTATAAGAGCGCCTGTTCCATGATCATTTTACTGGCGCCCATCAGATTGGCGGGATTAGCCGCCTTGTCGGACGAGACGGAAAAGACCTTTTTGAATTTGTAGCGCAGTTTGCCGAGAAATTCATGCAGAAACAACACATTGGTGTCGAGCATCCGGATCAGGCAATAGATGTCTTTTTCCGAGCGAACGTGTTTCATTGCCGCCAGATTGAAAAAATAATCATAAGGTTTCTGGTCGTCGAAGTAGCGGCTGAATTCGATGCTGCCCATCCCGATAGGCAGAGTGTTGAAATCGTTCGGCAACCGGAGTCCGGGAGTCGAGCGCAGGTCGCGTACGAGTGCGACCAGGTTGTTTTCGCTGAGGTCGATCAGGCACAGTCCGGCAGGATCGAAGCGCAACAAAGTTTTTACCACGGCAGATCCGATCGAGCCTGCCGCGACGACGATGGCGATTCGGCTGCCCCTGATTTTCTCCGTAAGCTCGTTGTTGCGGCCGGCGATGTCATCTGCGAAAAGCGAAGAACGTCGTCCCGTGGCGATATATTCATAGGTGAGATCCATAAAAGAGCTCCTGTTTTAATCCATTTTCAGATCGTGAAAGACGCAGAGTTGACTTGACCAGTTTTCGAGCTGACTCCAGTAATCGTCCTGGAGTTTCGGCAACGGCATGTCGCCCTGCGCCGCTTCAAGCAATATTGCCATCAACCGCTGTTGCATATCGTTTTTGTGTGGGTCGTGACTGAGCGTATCGGGCAGCAGGCCGTTTTCATTGAGGTAGGCCAGGCGGATCAGCAGCCGGCATTGTCCGGCGGTCGGTGGGTTCTCGCAATTGCCGCTCAGAGTATTCAAGATGAAAAGCATAGCGCCGCAAAGTTCGGGACACGGCAGCTGGGGCGAGGAGTTTTCGAGCGCGAATTTTCCCAGTTCACAGGCCAGCATGTAGTTTTCGGCATTGGAGCTGATCCCGTCAAACGAACATACCCCCTCGGCGGCGTAGACCGACGGCATTCCTTCGATCACCGGGTTAAAATCTATCCGGACCTGGCGGAACACGTCGATAACCGGAAACTTTTTCGCTCCAACGGACTGCGCGCCTTTCATGACGAAATCGATCCTGCCGTCGTCCGGGCTGATGCCGCTGACCACCAGGCTTGATTCCCGAAACGGGATTTTTTTTAAGATTAGTACATCCGCGCTTTGCAGCATTATTGCCGACCCTCCAATATATCTCTGTAGTAAATAACGGCTTGAAATGATATATTCAAATATGAAGAGCGGTTTTTTTATAGAAAATATCAATATGGGGAGCCGGATCGCAGTTTATGTATATTGATGCGCACAGCCATTGTCCTTCGCCCGGGCCGGACGTTTTCACTCTGATGAGTTGTTCGCCTGGAGATTTCCCGGCGGAGATGCCCTCTTTTACCCGGATCAGCTGCGGCGTTCATCCTTGGGATACTATGGATGCGGCGGCGGTGGAGTCATCGCTTAGACAACTGGAGTTTCTTGCGGTGTCGGCGCGGATCGCGGCGGTTGGCGAGTGCGGCCTCGACCGGTTGCGCGGTGCGCCGCTGGCTGTTCAGACCGAAATTTTCCGGCGGCAGCTCGCGTTGGCGGAGCGTTGTGCGTTGCCGGTGGTTATCCATTGCGTCAAAGCATTTTCTGAGTTGGCTGCATTGCGGCGGGAATACCCGCGGACGCGCTGGCTGATCCACGGTTACGGAGGCAAAGGCGATATTCCCGCGGGAGCGCTGGTATCGGTTGGCCCGGCGGTTTTGCGTCGTCCACAGGCGGGAACGTTGTTGAAATTGCTGCCTCCGGATCGTTTTTTGCTTGAAACCGATGACTCCGGCGCAGATATTACTGCGGTTTACTGTCAGGCCGCGATGTTATTAGGATGTGATCCAGTATTGTTGGCGCGGCGGTTGGAAGAGAATTTTAACGCCGGATTCGGCGTGGTTCCGGGAGTATTTGATTAATGGAAAATGAAGAGATATTAAAATCGAAAGACTGGCAATGCCGGACAAAGTTGTTACTGGGCGAGGAAAGCGTGGCGCGGCTGAAAAATTCGTCGGTATTGGTTATCGGCCTGGGAGGGGTCGGCGCATATGCCGCAGAGATGCTTTGTCGGGCAGGAATCGGGCATTTGACCATTGTTGACGGGGATGTGGTCGATCCGACCAATCTGAACCGCCAGCTTCCGGCGCTGGTTTCCACCGTCGGGCGTCCGAAAGCCGAGGTTATGGCCGAACGTCTGCTTGATATCAACCCGTCATTGGATCTGGACGCACGTTATCTGTTTATCCGCGATGAGCTGACCGATCAGGTTTTGGATGCCCGCCATTTCGATTATGTGGTTGATGCGATCGATTCGCTTTCGCCCAAGGTCAATCTGGCGATCAAGTGTATGGAACGCAGCATCCCGCAGATCTGCTCGATGGGGTCTGGTCGAAAAACCGACCCGGCTCAGATAAAGATCGCCGATATTGCCAAGACATCACATTGCAAACTGGCGAAGGCGATGCGTAAACGCCTGCATCGAAGGGGAATAAAAAAGGGCATTCAGGTGGTATACTCTGCCGAGGAGAGCGATGACGAGGCGGTAATCGGTTATGTGGATGAAGATACCGGCATGACCAAATCGATGGGGGGCACGATCTGCTATCTGCCCGCGATTTTCGGCTGCATGTGTGCTTCAGTGGTTATTCGTGGCATTCTCGGGCTGGACAAAAGTTCCCGCAAAGGAGCGAAAGGATGAAGTCATAGACCTGGTCTATCGAGTTCACCGCAGGTTTCCCTGAATATGGATAGATCAGCAGCGGGACCGGATTTTGACTATGCAGTGGAGAGTCCGGAGCCTCGCAGTTACCGTGGTCGGCGGAAAGAACCAGTATGGTATCCGTTTCGATATTGTCGGTCAGAGCACAGAGGAAACGATCCAGTTCGGATAATACTTCCTGTAACATCGCCTGGTCGCACTTGTGTCCGACGCGGTCGGAGAGGAAATATTCGAACAAGGTCAGGTCATGAGCAGCGGCCAGGCGTAACAGATTGGCCGCTGCGGTTTCCGGCTGAATAATGGGGATATCCGCTTCCGGCGGCAGCGTCCGGTTGGTGATGTCATGAAAAACGGCCTCGCCCCGGCGGAGGTCATCGGCGGTGAAGGCCTTGCCCAGCGTCGCCGCCGTCATTACCGTGGTTACCGAACGGAATCGTGATGCGGCAAGTTCGTGCAGGTTGTGGCGGACATAGGCGTTGGCGAAAACTGGACGTTTTCCGCGTTCCATTACCGCTTTAAAAATATTTTTTTCCCGGATGATCTCGCTGAGCCGTTCCCCGGGAAATGCGTGGACGTGGCGGCCCATGGCTGCCGGAGCGTTGATGCCGCAGAAAAGAGCGGTCTGTCCGGTCGCGCTCTGTGGAATGCCGGGCACTCCAAGAATGGCGTCGATGGGAATTGAATAGTCGCGGAACAGGCTGATAAAACGTGTTGAGCAGAGTTCGGCATAAACAGATCCGTCCCAGCCTTCCGGCGGGACACCAAACCCATCCAGCATGATCATTATGACTCTGGCGTCATTACTCTGTTGCATAATCTCCCGTCGATGATATATTCATATGTTTATTAACATTTTTGAGGACGAACATGCATAAGATTCCCGTGGTTTTAATAATAGTGCTGTTTTTTTCCGGTGCAAGTGTGCGGGCGGAAAAATTTACTCCGATCGGAAGTATGAACTTTTGCGGACTGAGTCAGTTCTCGGAGCGGGCAACCGGGATGCTGGAGAAAATCGATCCGGCATTGAAGTGTTACCCGGTGATGCTGTCGCTCGCAGTTGCCATGAACCCGCAGTTCAGCAGCTTCGACCTCAGTGCTCCGGCAACGGTCAATTATTATCTTTCCCAACAGAACCCCAGCCTGAAACCAGTCTGGTGCGCTTCGGTGCGGCGTTCGTCAGGCCGCCTGCTTGACGAATTTGAAATGCTTAAACAGAAGCTCCATACGAAATATTTTGACGACCGCGTGCTTATCAGCAACAGCCGTGAGCTCCTGACATCGATTACGTCTCCTCCGGCATCGCCGCAGGCTCTCGGTCATGAGGTGGAGATGACCTTTCAAATGACCGATTATAATGTCGGAACCGCCGCGGAAATCGACCAGATGATTGTGTGGCTGGATAAAAATGTTTTTCGCAAGACGGCCGGAAATGGCGGCGGCGATGAAACGGTATATCATGATTCGATCCGCCGCCTTCTAGCCCAGACTGCCACCGTTGAAATTAAACTGGACATAAGACCCGACTATCTCGATCTCAATCTGGAACTGATCCCGGTTAAGGGATCGGCGTTTGAATCATTTCTGCGATGCCAGAGCATAAATACGCGTCTTCTTCCGGCACCGGTCAAGGGAAAATCTCTTTCATTGTCTTTCAATGTGGCGGACTTCCCGCCAGTCCGCAGTGCCGCCGCAGTTGCTCTTGCCGATATGAAAACGGTTTGCAGTGACGGTGAACGGGTGGATTATTGTCGGTTGATGGAGGTGATCCTCAACGGCTGTGATGGCAGCGGAGTGTTTTATATTGAGGAAAACGGACGTTCTGCTCCGCAAACCTGTGCCCGTTTCATGTGTGCCAACCCCGAGGCGGCGACGAAAATTCGCCGGGAAACCGCTGCGATCAAAAGTTTTAAACCTCTCACCTCCGATATGTTTCTGATCTATTCGCAGGTCTCGCTTGAGGATGAAAATTCCTCAAACAACCTCTACTGCGCGATTCGCCGGGATAGTGTTTTCATGGCGTCTGGATCTTTTGACGATAAAGAAGCGGATCGGATTATGGATGGAATCGGGACGGCATTGCCGTCATCAAGCCGCAAGGGGATGCTGTTTGCCGAGATCAATGTTGACGGCAAGCCCGGGGCAACTGCAGAAATCGGTTCAGGGGGAACCTTGAAACTGAATGTACGGATGTTGACCCCGATGCTAAAACGCATCATTCCCGCGCCGCCGAAAGGCAAGAACAATCGGGTTCAGATGACTTTTTAGCAGGGGAAATGACCATTGCGGCCATTTCCCTTTCACGGAAGCCTTATAACATTCCGGCGACTTTGAGCAGTTGCGGCAGCAACTGTTTTTTGCGGCTCAGAATGCCGGGCAGGTCGTAGAGGTTTTCTTCCAGCTTGCGATACGGCAGCATACTTAAAAATTCCCGGCTGCCGACGGCCAGCAGAACGGAATTTTCCCTGACGACGTTGGTAACCAGCAGGCCGAAGAAATCTAGTTTTTCCTGTTCCAGCAATTGCAGCGCTTCCGCTTGCAGTTCCTGGCGTTTAGTCCGGAATTGTTCGAAGCTGACCTCTTCCACCTGTGCGACCGAGAAATTGATCTTGCCGGCATTGAAATCCTTTTTGTCGGCGACAAGTACTTCCTTCGGAGACATGCGGGCGATCAGCGAACCGACCTTGAATATTTCTCCGGTCAGTTCCTCGGCGTTGACTCCGGCGCGGTTCTGGAGATGCTCCAGCGCCAGCCGGTCGCGTGCGGTGGAGGTGGGGGAACGCAACATCAGCGTGTCGGCGATGATTCCGCCCATCAGTATCCCTGCGGTCGGAGCGGGAATATCAACTCCGCCGTTGATGAACATTTCAGCCACCAGCGTACAGGTGCTGCCGACAACGTCGCAGGTTATCTTGATCGGCATATTGGTTGGCGGCATGCTCAGCCGATGGTGGTCTACTACCTCGATAACCGGGACTTCTTCGATTCCCGGGATGCCCTGGTCGAATTCATTGTGGTCGACCATGATAAGTTGAAACGGGTTCTCTCTTTCCAGATCGCTTTTGCTGAAGGTCCCCAGCAGGCGGTTATCGCTCCCGATGACCGGGAAAATATCGTCTCGCTGCGAAAAAACCCGGCGGCGGATGTCGCACAGGCAGTCGTCGGGATCATACATCTCAGTGTCCTGACGGGACAGCAGTTCGACGGGGCAGCTGAATTTCAGGCGGCGAATGACCGTTGCCGAGTCGAATGGCGTTTTGATGATGGAAACTTTCCGGTCGAGTGCCGCCTGGATCACTACGTCGTCGATCTGTCGCGATCCGGTGATAATCATGACCCGCGCACCGATGTTGATGCCCATCAGATGGATGTCGGCGCGGTCGCCAACCACGATGGCCAGCGAGTGCGGATTGTTTCTGGGAATGTGCTCCTTGAAACTCTCAATATTCATTGCCGCAACGTATACTTCGAAGTCCTGCACTTCTTCAGCGTTGTGCATACTCAATGACTCACCTTGCAGAACTTCCTCGATCAATGCGAGCGAGGAACGGACTTTCCGACCGGTGAGACTGGAGTCAGCCGCCTGTCCTGCGGTCTGGAGCATGTCGCCCAGCAGATTGAACAAGCTCAACATGCCGTAAAGGCGGTTTTCCGCGTCAACCACCGGTAGGCGCTGGATGCGGTTGTGTTCCAGCATACTGATTGCCTCGATCAGCGAATGACCCTTTCTCACCGACAACGGCGCGGGATTCATAACATCGCGTACCCGCGGGTAGATGTCGTTGCGGCAGGGCGGCAACTGGACGTTGAAGCGATTGAACAAGTACTCGGTGCGTTCGCCCGGGAGTCCGGCACAAGCGGCGGATATCCGGTTTGCCCCTTTCAATTTCTTCAGTTCCGCCAGAGCATAGGCGGCGGCGACACTGTCGGTGTCAGGATTACGATGCCCAACGACAATGGTTTCAGGAATGGTGTTTTTCATGATTCTGTCAATACTTTCTCTTCTCTTTATACCCTCATCAGGCAATATAGCATGCCATATCGCGTTTTGCCCAACGGATTTAACTCTTTTATCGGGAGTTATGAAGAAATTGACAAAAAAATATTATTTAACCGCCAACCGGAGTACTCACAGGTTGGCGGTGGAAAGCGGAGATGACTATTTTACAACGTCAATTTCGTATGATGTTACCAGTGCCGAATCCATTTCCGCCGGGAAGACGAATTTGACGTATTTGGCGTCATTGGTATCAAAGTCGATCTTGGTGTTGGCGCGACCGATTTCCTGTTTGTCCTTATTGAAAGCTTTGGCACAAAGCATGGTGTAGACTTTGTTGGAGGCGATCATATAGACGGAAATGCCGGGCTCGTTGTTGGCCAGCTTCTGGGCTATGGTCTGTTGCAGCCCGAGCCGCTGGAGCTCGGCACTGATCTCAACTTTTACTTTGCCTATGGAAGCCAGGCCTTTGGTGAAGTCGGAGATGTTTTCCCCGACCTTGCGCCCGGTTTTTTTCGCAATGCTCTCATCGCCGGATTTTTCCTTGCCGCAACCGCAGGACAGGAACAGTACGCCGCAAATCAGACAAACCGATAATTTAATCCACATTTTTTAGATTCCTTTCGGGAATTTGGTGTTATTTTGCAACATTATAAATTAAATATGTTATGCGAAAAAGCAAATGCAACTGTGAAAACGATCAGGAGAAAACTTTTGGCAAACGGTTGAAGGATAGCAATAACCGGGCTATATTTATCTTTGTTACAATGAAATCATGAAAAATATTCATATGAGGTATTGATAATGAAGTGTTTTGAAGATTTGTTTGCCGAACTGAAACAGAAAGCCGCGTCCGGCGACCCCAATTCCGGTACGGTCAAGATGTTGCAGAAAGGCAAACACGCGATCGGCAAAAAAGTGATTGAGGAGGCCGGGGAAGTGTGGATGGCCGCCGAATACGAAGGACGGGAGAAGACTGCCGAGGAGATTTCCCAGCTGCTTTACCATTTGCAGACCATGATGATCGCCTGTGACCTTGAACTCGATGATGTCTATAAATATTTGTGATTGTGCCGCAGAAAGCGGACTATTCTGAAAAATTAAGGTAAGATAATGCTGAAAATAGCTATTCCGAATAAAGGTGCACTTTCCGAGGGCGCGGAACAATTGCTGCGCGAAGCCGGCTATAAGTGTAAACGCTGGGGGCGCGAACTGACTATTGTCGACAGTCGTAACGATGTGGAGTTTATCTATCTGCGTCCGCGCGACATCGCCATCTATGTCGGGAACGGGATCATCGACCTGGGCATTACCGGTCGTGATCTTACTTTCGACAGCAAGGCGGATGTGGTTGAGCTGCTGCCTCTTGATTTCGGCGGCTCCTCCTTTTACTATGCGTTGCCCAATGCATTGAATCTGACTCCCGATCAGCTTGGCGGGATGCGTATTGCCACTTCATACCCCAATATCGTCCTTGACGATCTCGCCCGGCGTGGCATTGAAGCGAACATCATTCGGCTGGATGGCGCGGTGGAAATCTCCATCCGCCTCGGAGTGGCTGACGCCATTGCCGATGTGGTCGAATCTGGAATGACCCTGAAAGAGGCCGGACTGAAGACAATCGGCGAACCGATCATGAAATCCGAAGCTTTGCTGATCGGCCGCGACGCCGTACTGTGTGCTCAGCCCGAGGTCAAGACCATCATCAAGCGGATTGAAGGTATTCTGATGGCGCGGCGGTATGCTATAGCCGAGTATGACATCCCGAAGAGCAAGCTTGCCGAAGCCTGCAATATCACCCCCGGCATTGAGTCCCCCACGATCGCGCCCCTGAGCAATGAAGACTGGGTTGCGGTCAAAGCTATGATCCTGCGGCGGGATATGAATATGGTTATGGACAAGCTGGAGGATCTTGGCGCCAAGGGAATTATCATTACCGATATCCGTACCTGCCGGATTTGACCGCCAGGTTTTTTCCGGGGTTGAGCCATACGGCCGTTCTGCCCCGGCGAAACTTAAGGCCGCAGAAGTTTACCTATATTATGGAATAGACGCGGGATTCATGGCAAGATCATCGGAAAATCGAGGATTATGGCTGTTTTTTGCGGTTGCGTTGCCCATGGTCTGGCTGACGGTGGTGCGGTTGCTGACCTTCGGCGGTGCCGAGAACTCGATGGATGCTTTTTATCATGTTGCTCTGGCCGATTTCGGATGGGATTACTTTAGTGCCAGAACCATGCCTCACGTATCTCTGTCCGTGTGGGCGACCGGATTCAGCGATAAGGAATTGCTTTTTCATCTGATATTGTCTGCCGTGCGTGGAACAGGAGAGTTGCTGGGGATTCCAGCGTTTCCATTTCATTGGCCTGCGTTGTTTTTTTGTCTGCTGATAATCGTTGCATTTGTATTTGCGGCGTGGCGCTTCCGAGTCAGGCACATCTGGTTTTTTTCTCTGCTGCTGGTTCTGGTGTCACCGCAGTTTATTGCCCGAATACTGATGTTGCGGCCGCATGATCTGGCGATTGCCCTGATGCTGTTGAGCTGTGTATCGTTTGCTGGACTGCGGCGTGGGATCGACTACTGGCAGCCGGTGTTGCTGGGCATGATCTTTGCCTGGAGCTATTCCAACCCGCATTTTATTCTGCTTCCGGCGTTGGCGTTTGTCGTACCGTTGTGCCGGCGTTCGTTTACGGCGGCGGCGTTGTTGCCGCTGTGTTGTATCGGCGGCATCATTCTGGGATATATCATTCATCCGCAGTTCCCTTACACATTCATCAACTGGAAAATCCAGTGCATTGACGTCATCCGTTATGTGATTGAAGGAAGGAAGGATATTTTTGTTGGCGATGAACTGCTTTCCGGAGGGGCGTGGAACTATTTTTCCTCTCCCGGCCTGATGCTGATTGCCGTGTTCAACCTGATCGGGATTTATTTAATGGTCCGTCATTACGGCTGGCGGCGGGTGCCGCGTATGGTTCAGGGAATGACTGCTGCGTCCTGTATTGTCTTTGCGGGCATCGGATTCAGTACGCGGGTGCTGGAGTATGCCTGTCCGCTCAACCTGTTGCTGGCAGGGATGCTTTGCACTTATTGGCACCGGCGGGCGACCCCGTTCCCGATTAGCCTCGGAAAGGCGTCGCAGCAGAAGCTGGTTGCGGTTTTGGCCGTCTGGATCATCATTTTCTCGGCCTTCGATTGTTTCTATAAATTTTCAACGCTGAAACCGGCGAAATTCCTTCCTCTCAAGGATTATGCCGTCTGGGTCGAGAAGGTAAAGCTTCCGGCCGGGGCTCCGGTTGCCAATGTCATCTGGTCGGATTTTCCGGTTCTGCTCTACAGTGCACCCCGGCAGCATTATCTTTGGGGAATGGAGCCGATGTTCGGCTATGCGGCGGATGCGGAACGGGCGGTAACGATTGAGAGATTTCGCACCGGACGTTTAAGGCTGACGCCTGTGCAACTTCGTCAACTGGCTGGTACGCCGTTGGTTTTTGTTTCGACGCGAGGATGGCAACTGGCGAGGGACATGGCCGGTATGGGATGCCGGATCATCTACCAGGGGCCGGATGGCTGGCTGTTCAATCTGGCTGAGCCTGTAACCGGGAAGGCTCCTGCCCGGAAAAACACCGGAGCGCGATAGTCCGGTTCATTTGAATTGAGCGAATATGCCTGATGTGTTTTGTATAATTAACGAAGCAATGGAGATGATATGAATAAAAAGACCGCAATCATAACCGGAGCCGGAAAGGGGATCGGCAAAGTGCTGGCTCTGCGATTGGCGGCGCTGGGATTCAATGTGGTTGTAACCGCCCGGAATGAAGCGGAAATTCTCTCCGTGGCCGGTCTCTGTAAAGAACAGGGTGTAGAGGCGTTGGCGGTAGTTACCGACGTTACCAGT
Organism: Lentisphaerota bacterium; assembly: GCA_003246475.1. Taxonomy (GTDB): domain Bacteria; phylum Verrucomicrobiota; class Lentisphaeria; order Victivallales; family SZUA-371; genus SZUA-371. The sequence continues at coordinate 1,994 of QKAL01000194.1, read as the reverse complement.
GAAGAAGACGTAAACAGCATGTTTAACGCCGCCGTAGAGCGATTCGGCAGGATCGATCTGCTGGTTAACAATGCCGGAATGGGCATCTTTAAACCGCTGACCGAAACCACCCTCGAAGACTGGAATCTGGTCATGACCACCAATCTTACCGGAGCATTCCTATGTGCCCGTAATGCCTTTGGGCTGATGCGCGACAACGGCGGCGGCACGATTGTAAATGTTGCCTCGGTCGTCGGCATCAAGGGATATCCCAACCAGGGGGCATATACCGCCAGCAAACACGGCATGGTCGGTCTGACTAAAGTGCTGGCGGAGGAAGGGCGCAAATACAACATTAAAGCCCATGTCATCTGTCCGGGAGGCGTGGCCACCGAAATGGTCCGGCAGTCGCGTCCGGACTTGAATCCGGATGAGATCATCCAACCCGAAGACGTGGCCGATCTGCTGGAATATCTGGTTAAGCTACCGCCACGGGTGTCAGTTGACCTGGTGCATTTGCGCCGCTTTAACAGTGCCCCATTCTGACAGATTGCAGAACGATTAAGGACGCTGGTGTAACATTATTATTCGAAGAAAATTGATATGAACATTGCAACGCAACTTAAAAAATATCATGGACGGAAAATCTATGTCGGCTTCAGCGGCGGAGCAGACAGTACTGCGCTGCTGCTGTTGCTGCATCATGCCGCGGAGGAAAATGATCTGACCATCGAAGCGGTTCATTTCGATCACCACCTCCGGATTGAAAGCGGTGCGGACGCCCAATGGTGTAAAAAATTCTGTGAGGATTCTGGTATTTCCTGCCGGATCATTGATCTGGATGTGACCCAAACCCGTGACGGTGGCGAAACGCTTGAAGCCGCGGCGCGGCGATGTCGTCTTGAATCGTGGGGGAAGATCGTTGAAAAAGGGGCGCTGATTGCTTTGGGGCACCATTCGGGAGACCGCGCTGAAAATATGCTGCTGCGTTTGTGTCGCGGATCGAATGTGACGGCGCTGACCTCAATGCGGTCGGAACAGAAAATCGGGGGATTGTTATTTATCCGGCCGTTCCTGGGTTTTACGCGGCAGGAGATCGAGAAATATCTGGAAGACAACCGCATCTTGGATTGGCGGGAGGACGACAGCAATCGTGATATTGGTTTTCGGCGGAATTATTTTCGCCATGAAATCTTACCGGAAATCTATCGCTACCTGCCGGCGGCGGAAAAGGGTTTGCAGCGGTCGCTGGAAGTTTTGGAACAGGATGCTGATTTTATTGAAGCTGCTGCCAGTGGTATTTTGGCGTCCTGGGATATTTCCGGCGGACTGGATCTCAACCGATTCAACCGCCTTCATCCGGCGTTGGCGATTCGCATCCTGCGATATTGGTTACAGCGGGAATGCGGTGAGGATGTCATTCCGGAACGCCATCTGCTGGAGCGACTGGCAACGGCGACGGATAATGGAGAGACCATAAAGGTTCCAATCCGCGGCGGGTGGTGTCTGGAAATAAAAAACGCAATGATAAACCTTTTAAACGATGAAGAGCCCGAACAGCTGCCTGAAGTCGAGTGGTTCTGGCGTAGCCAACCGGTGCTGAAATATGGAAAATACCGTCTCCGTGCTGAAATATTTCCGGCAGAGGAAGGGCGGCAGGCCACCGGTATCAACGCGGCGGCTTTTGATGCCGCCAGCCTTCCCGAACCGCTTACCGTCCGTTCCTGGCGCAATGGCGATCAAATGGTTCCTTTCGGTAAAAATGGCCCGGTAAAACTAAAAAAATTTTTTACCGACGTCAAGATAGCCGGAGAGAAGAGAGGCACGGTACCGTTACTATGTTTAAAGAACGGTACAATAATCTGGATTGCCGGATTGCGGCGATCCGATTTTGCGGTGGTAAATGAAACTGATCCGGCCGCGGTCTTTTACATTTAGGAGCATAAGATGAGTGAAGTTGACGAACGCAACCATTGGCAGACGTTGAGCAGCCGGGAGATCTATCATAACCCGTG
>QKAL01000112.1 GCA_003246475.1 Lentisphaerota bacterium | reverse complement strand
TCCCGACGCCGTCGAACGCCTTGCGCAACTTCAAATCCAACAGGAATAAGCCATGCAGAATACCACTTTTTATGTCGCGGCGAACGAAACGCTGGGCGTGGTCAAGGACTACGCCAACGCCAAGACCGTCACTCCGCCCACACTGGTGCGCGGCGTCGCGGCCTGTCTCAAGATGCGGCTTTTCGCCAAGAACGACGGCATGGACGCTTATCCGATATCCGCGTTCGCCAACATCGTCTCCTGGCAATGGGCGATGGACAATGATTTCAACGAGTCCACCGCCTACAAGCTCGTCGGCGACAATGGCGACATTACGGCCGCCTCCGTCACCGAAATCATCGACGGCGAGGAAATAAGCTATACCGAAATTTCCATTCCGGTTTCCGGGATGAACACGGCGGAGCTGGCGGCGTGGCTCGGAACCGAGAAGAGCAAGTCCGGACTCGCCGGGGAACTGGTCGGATTCGACGCCAACGGCAATCAGATTTTCATCCTGCAGGTTGAAAATTTCACTGTCCGCAACCGAATTACCAGCCTTGGCAATCCGACGCCGGTAGCTCCCGATTACCTGACCGCCGCCCAGGTGCGCGCCTTGCTCGCCGCCGGGATGGAATGCGAGTTCAGCGCGGATGGTTCGACGTGGCATTTTACGCAAATCGTCTCGGATGCCTTCGTCCGTTTCCGGTTGCGCGGCGAATCCTCCGGCGTCTGGAGCGATGCCATCGCGCTCGTGGCCGGTCCCAAGGGCGACTCCGGCAAAGATTCATTTTGCTATGTTGCCTATGCCTCGGACGCGACCGGAACCGGATTTTCGCCGACTCCGGCAAGCTCTCTGAAATACCGCGCCGAAATCCATGTTGTTACAGAGATTACGAACCCAACTGCCGAGGATTTCTCGGATGTTGTCTGGGTGAAATACCTCGGCGACGACGGACAGGGCGTGGGCGACATGACCAAGGCGGTCTATGACAGCGACGCCGACGGCAAAGTCGATTCGGCGGAGGAAGCCGACCACGCCGCCAACGCCGACGCGGTTCCGTGGACGGGCGTGACCGGCAAGCCTTCGACGTATGCCCCGGCTGCGCACATCCATGCCATGGCCGAGATTTCAAATCCGGTCTATCAGAAGGTCTACGCAGCGTCGAATCCGAAGACGCTCTTCCTTGATTCGCCGATCATCAAAAATACCAACACGAATTCGTCCGGCACGCTTGAGCTGGATTTCACCGCGGTCATGGACAAGACCGGAGGCTCCGCCTACAGCGCCGTCGACGGCGTGATGCTGACCTGGGAATACCATGCGACCTGCGGCGCGAACGTGACCGCGGTGACGGTCGGCAGCGTCAACTGCTCGATGGTTGGCATCAACATTCCGGAGACGCTCGAACTCGTCAACAACGCCGCGACGGTCCATGTGTTCGCGATCCGCGGCGTCTACAAATCGGGCGCGGTCAACAACCTCCGTTTCCAGGCCAACTACGCCTACAGCTACGAGGCGTAACCATGCTCATACCCTATCAATACAACCGGCTGGCGGCCGGAGGAACGGTCGTCGCCCCGGACGCGGCGAAATACGGCAGCCGCGGCGTGTTCACCTTTCTGCGGAACGGAAGCTGCAACCAGAGCGCGATGACGATGTCGAACCGCTACCTCGTCTCCAGCGCGGTCAGCCGGATGGAGGTGTCCAGCGCCGGACTGGCGATCAACACCACCGTCAACTACGGAGCCAGTATTTTTGTTCGAAACGGCGGCTCGGTCTCCGGCGCGGTGGTCAACAGCGGCGGCAACATTCAGGTGAGTTCCGGCGGCATCGCGAGAGCCGTGGAAGTCAACAACAACGGCTACGTTTACGTCAGCCCCGGCGCGTCGGTCGAGGGCGCGCAGCTCTATTCCAACGGGCAGATGTATGTCTATTCCAACGCGAGCGTCGCCGGCGTCCACGTCTCCAACTACGGTGGGCTTTACGGACAGGGAACTTCGGTCGTCTTCGAAAGCTGCGTTCTTTCCAGCAACGCCCGTTTCGACATGGGCAACAGCTCCGGCGTTCAAGTCAGGCATATGACGATTGGCTCCAACGCGAGCATGTGGTGCTACAACTCCTGCTCCGTCAGCCATACGACCGTGATGAGCGCCGGAATCCTCTATGTCTCGTCCGGAGCGAAATGTTACGAGGTCACGGTCTCCTCCGGCGGCCGGGTGAGCCACGGCGTGTGGGGGCATGATGAGCTTACCGAGGTCACCGGGACGAACCACCTCGGCTCGTTCCACACCGAAAACGGCACGGCCTGCAACTATGTCCTGATGGGCGGGCAGGACCAGCAGCTCTACTATTACGCGAGCGCGATCAGCACGGTCATGTCGAGCGGAGGTTCCCAGTTCGTTTCCTTCGGCGCGGTCGCCCGGTTCAACACGATATTCCAGGGCGGCTACCAGCGGGTTTTATCCAGCGGACTGTCGCTCGACACCGTGATTTCCAGCGGCGGACAGCAATTCGCGGAATATTTCGGCACGGCGATCCGGACGACGGTCGGTTCCGGCGCATACATGTATGTCTCGAACTACGGACGCGCGTCCGCTGTTGAAATCCAGCGCGGCGGCTCGCAGTTCGTCTCCTACGGCGCGGCGGTGACCTCGACGAACGTCTCCGGCTGGCAGATGCTGTCCAACGGCTGTTCGGCTCTGAACACCACCGTGAACTCGGGGGCATGGCAGTACGTCCGCTACGCCTGTTCCGCTTCGGACGCGACGGTTTTGAGCGGCGGCAGCCTCCACATTTCGCAGAACTGCTCCTATGGCGGCATCAAGGTGTCGAACGGCGGCTGGCTCGGCGTTTACGAAGGCTGCACCGTGAGCGGCGTCGTGTTCGGCCAGGGGATGATGTACCTCTGCAACTACTGCGGCGGCACGAACATCTCCATCGGCAGCGGCGGCACGCTTTACGCCTCGTACTTCTGCAATCTCGAAAACGTGGTCGTCTCCTCGGGCGGCGTGTTCTACCTGCACAGCAGCAACTGCAACGCGACCTCCACGACCATCGAAAGCGGCGGGAGTTTCTATCTCTCCCGCTTCAATAACGCCTCCGGCGTAACCGTCGGCAGCGGCGGACTCCTCTATGTGGCAAGCGCCGCGAGAGCTTTCGCCGTGACCAGCTCCGCCGGGGCGAACATAACCGTTGAAACAGGAGGATATATCGAATATGTCTGATTTCAGTATCAAATGCGAACCGGTGACGGACGCCCCGCTTCCGGCTCAAGCCGAACCGCCGAAGGAGCCGACTTTCGCGCTTCCTCCGGCGGAGCCGGTCATGGAGGCGGTCGAAGGCGTCCGCTTCGACTTCAACCACGGGCTTCGCGTCCGCTTTCCGGAAACGGGCGAATACCGCTGTGTTTTCAAGGACTTGGACACCGACTGCCTTTTGTATTCCATGGACGTGAAACCGGGATGCACGGTCGAGAGCGTGAAGAAATTCTTCATCCGTTTCGGCCTTGAAATCTACCGGAAGGACGATCTCAAGGAGCCGGTGTTCAAACACGATCTCGACCTCGCCGGGAAAGAGGTGCTGATCCAGCTTCCGGTCGGGGCATTGGGCGACACCATCGCGTGGTTTTCGTTCGTCGAACGCTTCCAGAAGAAGCACGACTGCAAGCTGTCCTGTTCGATGGCTCCCGAGGTCGCCGATCTCTTTCGGGCGCAGTATCCGGACATCGCGTTCGTCACGAAGGATGAGGCTGCAACGCTGAAGCCATATGCGACCTACAATCTCGGACTGTTCTTTGGCGGCGACACGAACTGCCAGCCGTATGACTTCCGGCAGGCCGGACTGCATCGGACAGCAGGCCATATCCTCGGGCTCGATGATCTTTCCGATGAAACGCCCCGCGTCGATCTTTCGGCGAAACGGCAAATTTCGGAAAAGTATGCCGTTATCGCCGCCCAGGCATCAAGCCAGTGCAAATACTGGAACAATCCCTCAGGCTGGCGCGAAGTCGTCGCCTATCTTAAAGCGCAAGGTTACAGAGTCCTGTGCATCGACCGCATGACGGAATACGGCACGGACTACGTCTGGAACCACATTCCTTACGGAGCGGAAGACTTCACCGGAGATTTACCGCTGCAGGAACGGATAGACCTCATCAAGGATGCCGACATGTTCCTCGGCCTCTCGTCCGGACTCTCATGGCTTGCATGGTGCTGCAATGTTCCGGTGATCCTGATTTCCGGCTTCACAGACCCGACAAACGAGTTCGCGACGCCGTACAGGGTACAGAATGCGAGCGTCTGCCACGGCTGCTGGAACGACATGCGATGCGACTTCAATCACTTCGATTTTCTGTGGTGTCCCCGGCAGAAGGAGCCCTGCGGCAAATTCGAATGCACGAAGATGATCACTTCAAAAATGGTGATCGCCCAAATCAAAAAAATCTAGGAGAAAAAACATGCAGATTGACCAATACGGCTTCGATGCTACAAGCGTTTATTTCCATCGCCGCAAGCTTCAGCCCTACCGTGTAGCCGAAACGGCAGGAGTGACCTACATCTGTTTTGACGATGCCCCGCTCCGCCCGATCCACCGCGTCACAAAAAACGCTAGCGAAACCGTCATCGAATGGGCATATGGAGCATGGGATGAGCGCGAAAATCTCGTTTACATCCCTATCAACCGGACGCGGGAGGTATAAATGAATACAAAGTTCGACATCATTCTCGGATACTTGCGGGAATCTGATTCCGCAACTCTGCCTGAAATAAGCGTCCCGCCAATCGTGTCGCTCTGCAACGGGTGCTTGACGCTTGAAAGAGGAGTTCCGTTCTCGACAACGGACCAGTCCGCTAAAAGCGATCTTTATTTCACTCCTTGCAACGGGAATCAGATTGCGCTCCATGACGGAGACGAATGGACACTCAGGTCATTTTCTGAACTGAGCAAAAGCCTGGCAGGAACAGCTGCAAACACTAATTACGATGTCTTTATTTGGGACAATTCCGGAACGCTTGAACTGGATCTTGTTGCATGGGCAAATAATACCATCCGTTCTATTTCCCTTGCTGTCCATGACGGCATATACGTGAAATCCGGTGCTTTGAAATACAGGTATCTCGGCACAATAAGAACAACGCCTGTTGCCGGACAATCTGAAGATTCTGCAAGTCGCCGCTTTATCTGGAACTACTACAACCAGATAACACTTGAGGCATTAATCAGCCAATCAGTCACATATGGATATACAGCCGCCGTATGGAGGGAAAGCTATGCCGGTTCCGGAATGACCAGAGCTGAAATCGTGACAGGGATGCCATGCATACTCACTCCTATACTTGGAATGTATGCGGGCGGCTCTGGCTACCTGTATTTATCGCTTGATTCTCCTGCAAATACATGGTGCGGAAAGCTCTGGTCCAATGGATATCTGTGTTGCGATGTCCAGCTGAGTACGAGCGTCAGCGCCGGATACCATTATATCACCTACAGCGAATACAGCGGTGGCTCAATGACCGTATACGCGGGGTTTTCTTCAAAAGTAACGTACAAAGGATGATCTATGGATATTGAAAAAACACACCGGATTCTAACTCAGCTGATGGACCTGGTCAACAATGCAGGAATCCCTAATCAGGGAGTCTGTATTGGTGAACCTCCATATGAAGATAAAACCCTTTACCGGATAGATTATCTGCCGGAGGCTACGGAAGCACAACGAGCACAAGGCCAGACAATCTTGGATAATTTTATCCTTCAAAAATCTGAAACATGTACTCCTCTTGATTTTCTGGACAGATTCACGCCCGAAGAGATCGCCGCCATAAACGCGAGTTCCAATATTTACGCCGTTGTTTTCAGGACATCCCTTCTGGCGGCGCAGAAAATAGAGCTGGACAATCCGAGAACCGAAAGCGGCATGAATAAACTCGTTGACATAGGACTCCTTTCCGAAGCAAGGAGAAATGAGATCATGAATGATAACGGAGTCTGCCAATGACAAATCAAAATGAGATCATAAGATTGAAAAGTTGCGCCGAATCGCTTCAGCTGGCGAACAGTGAAATCATCGGCAAATATACGCTGGCGGAACTCTGCTCCATCTACAACGGCATCGGTCCGGACTCGTTCCCCGAATGGCTGCGGAACACCATCTCGGCGCTCCATCCGAGTCTTGCGGCCGTGGCGCTTATCCATGACATCGAATGGCACGAAAGCGATAGCACGAAGGAGAAGTTCACCGCCTCGAACGAACGCTTCAAACGCAACGGCTACAAGGTCGCCAAGGCCGAGTACGGCTGGTGGAATCCGCTGCGCTACATCGTCATGAACGATGCGCGTCGGTTCGGCAATCTCTGTCAAATCTTTGGTTGGACGGCCTGGTGTTCGCCCTGCGAATGCGCCGTCTGCCGCAAAAAAAAGGAAATGGAAAATGCTTAAATTAATCGCCGCAATCGGCGCAATTGCCCTGCTTGCCGGATGCTCCCACAACGCTTCGACCTATTCGGACGGAGTCGGCCTGGAAACCACCTTCCGTCCGGATTCCGGCAACTTCGGTCTGGTTCTGCGCTACGGCAAGATCTGGAATTTTGTCGCCCGCGAAAACACCGAGGCTGAAATGAACGGCTCGAACGATATCGACGCCCAGCAGGGAAGCAGCGGCAATCCGCTGAAGAACAAGACCGACGGCAGCGTCAAAATCAGAATCGGGACTCAGACCACCGGGTACGAGAAAGACATCATCCTCGGCTTGAAGGACAATCCCGAAGCCATAAAGGCCTTTTACGAAGCCAAAAACAAAATCAACGAAAAGTCCAAGTCCGCCGAATAATCGCAGCTCTTGCGCCCCGTTCAGGCATATCGCCCCGGACGGGGCTTTTTTATGTCGAAATATAAGCATAACTCGTTGATTATGAACTGGCTATATTAAAAATACGCGGCATAGTGTAAGTAGTTCAAAAAGAACGAGTTAACAACCAAATGGGAGACCGCGAAAATGAACGAAACGATGGAAAAGATGAAACAGCTGAAATTCGGAACCGAACTGGAATATACGAACATCAGCCGCGAGAAAGCGGCGAAGGCGATCCACAGCGTAGTCGGCGGCTCGGTGCGCTACACCGGCGGCTCCTACGACAGCTGGACGGTGACGGACGTTTCGGGACGCGAATGGAAAGCGGTCAGCGACGCCAGCCTCGGATGCCGCGCCACCACCGCCGAAGTGGTCACGCCAATTCTCGGCTACGACGACATCGAAACGTTGCAGGAGGTCGTCAGAGTCCTCCGCAAGGCCGGAGCCAAGGCCGACAGCGAAGTCACCAGCCAGCACATCCACATCGGCGTGGAAGGCTTTACGGCGCGGCAGATCGCCAACCTCGCGCGAATCTACTACAAGCAGGAAGCCCTCCTCCTCAAGGCCGCCGGAACGCACGACAGCCGCCTCCGGCGCTACACCAAGCCGACCGACCGCGAGTTCATCGCCCGCCTCGAAGCCGCGAAGCCCGACACCAAGGAAGAACTGAACAAGGCGTGGTTCGGCTACGCCAACCCGAATCCAGAGCACTACGACAGCGCGCGCTACAGAAGCCTTAACCTCAACAACGTATGGCGGATGGGCACAGTCGAGTTCAGACTCTTCAACGGCGTCGACCACGCCGGAGTCGCCAAAAGCCACATCCACCTCTGCCTCGCCCTCGCGGCCAAGGCTCTCACCGCGAAATGCGCCAGCACCAAATCCCCTCGCGAGTTCAGCGAGACCAGCGCCAAATACGACCTCCGCGTCCTGCTCCTCCGCCTCGGACTGATCGGGAACGAATTCAAGAACACCCGCATGCACCTGCTGAAGAACCTCCCCGGCAGCGCGGCATGGAAAAACGGCCGCCCCGAAGGACGGTAAACAACCCGATGGCGGTCGGAATCCTCCGGCCGCCGTCACCATGAGGATGACATGAAAATACGAATCCACGAAACCGACTTCGAAGGCCGTCCGGTCGACTGCACTGGAGAATATTTTTCCGGCAAGACCGCGTTGGATATCGTCGAGTCCATGAAGATGAATCCCTTCAACGCCGCGCGTACCCCGCTGGCGTTCATGCGTCGAATCCTTGACGCCAACGGGCAGAAGGCTTTTCCCCTGCCGGACGAGCCCGACAAGGCGGCGGTGGCGTTCCTACAACGGTTGGCCGCCTCCGGCTACGCCAGCTTCGAACTGGACGAGGGAGAACTTGACGCCGGACCGCCGGTCTCCACCGCGCCGGAAAAAGGCAAGGTGCTCCCATGAACCAGACGCCTTTGCTGTATTTCGCCTACGGTTCAAACCAGAACAAGCGCCGTGCCGCCAGACGGATTCCCGGCGCTGTCGATCTGGGTGTCGCTGTGTTGCCAAACTACCGGCTGACCGAAAGGCTTTATGCCGACATCGATTTCTGCGAAGGCGCGGAAATCTTCGGCGTCCTGTATCTCGTCAAGCCGGAACACGTCGACGCTCTCGACCGGGCGGAAGGCTATCCGCACACCTACAAACGATACTGGGTCGAAGTCGAGTTCAACGGCGAACGCTACGCCGCGCTGACCTATGAAATGACCGAAGAAACGAAAGCCGAACGCAACGGCAAGGCGTATCCGGAAGAATACCGAAAAATCTGCTCGTCGGGGGCGCGGTCGCACGGCATCCCCGACCAGTTCAACAAGGAACGAAACCAATGAAAACTGTAAAAATCTTCGTCTACGGAACCTTGAAGAAAGGCTTCCGCAACCATGACCGCTTCTGCGGCAACGCGATCAGCATCGAACCGGCCACGGTCAACGGCAAACTCTACGACACCGGATGGGGCTTCCCTGCCATGCACCTCTCCGACAATCCCGAGGACATCGTCCATGGCGAGATCATCACCATCCCGAAAGCCGATCTCCCCGCCATCGACCGTCTTGAGGGCGTTCCCCGCCTTTACCAACGCGTCGAAGTCATGGCCGTGAGCGAGGCAGGAACAGAATCCGCCGCATATTGCTATGTCATGGAACATCTGCCGCCAGGCGCAATCCGAAGAGAGGGCTGGCAGGAAATGCGCGTCCCGAAAAAATCGCGAACGAATGTAAAAGTTCCCCTCGCGGGCGAGGACGGTAACGCCTTCGCCATCATTGGTCGGGTGCGAATGGCGCTACGGCATGCCGGATACGAGCCGGAGCTGATTGAGGAGTTCACGCGCGAGGCCATGTCCGGCGATTACGACCATCTCATTCAAACCGTTCTGGAATATGTCGATGCCGACTAAAAATCTTCCGGATAAATTGTAATAAACCACTGGCGATCATCTCTTTATCGCGCCAATATACACTTGCCGCCAACTCATGGCAGAAACCCGAGGCACCGCCACCCTGCCCACACCCGCGCCGACCGGGGCTGAGAAATCAGCAAAGTCGGCTTTTTTGTAATATAATGTTTGATTTTACTGATACTTCATTTGATTTGTTTGAAACATTGTGCTTTATTATATCATATTAGGGGAATGGCAATGCTCTGGCGGAATATATCGATAGAAAAAGGTTTCGGCAATGGAAACAAGTTATAAGAAACTTTGGAAACAACTTATTGACCGGGACATGACCAAAACCGAGTTGCGCATGCGTTCCGGTATTAGCACAATGGCCTTGGCGAAGCTTGGCAAGGGTGAGAATGTCTCCATCGAAGTTCTGAAAAAAATATGCGCCACACTGGAATGCGATATTGGTGACATTATGGAGATGATCCCCGACGGTAAAGACGACGCAATTGAGCCTGGGGTGGAAAAATGATTTCCGGCATTCGACAGACGAAAGACAAACCTCATGATGAAGTTGGAATAAATAATCGGGACAAGAATATGCTCAGTTTCGAACAGGGACATTATTTGTCCAGTCCCGGAAAGTATATTGAGTCAGAAAAACGAGATTTATGGGAATAGAAAATATGGATTACGTGCAGTTCAACTCTATCGTGAGTTTTATTTGGGGCATCGCCGACGATTGCCTTCGCGACGTTTACGTGCGGGGCAAATATCGTGACGTGATTTTGCCGATGACGGTTATTCGGCGGCTGGACGCTGTTTTGGAAGACACCAAGGAAGATGTCCTCAAAATGAAAGCCCGGCTTGACAAAGCTCATGTTGCCAATCAGACAGCGGCGTTGTGCCAGGCGGCAAGGCAATTTTTCTGCAATAGTTCGCCATTCACGCTGAAAGACTTAACCGCGCGCGCAAAACAGCAGCAGTTGAAAGCTGACTTCATCGCCTATCTTGACGGCTTTTCGCCGAATGTGCAGGAAATTCTGGATAAATTCAAGTTCCGCAACCAGATCGACACCATGTCTGATGCCGAAATTTTGGGCTCTGTGATCGAAAAGTTTGTTGCGCCGACTATCAATCTCAGTCCGAACCCGGTGTTGGACGATCATGGCGGGGTGCGGATTCCCGGTCTCGACAACCACACGATGGGAACGATCTTCGAAGAACTCATTCGCCGTTTCAACGAAGAAAACAACGAGGAAGCCGGAGAGCACTTTACTCCGCGCGACGTCATTGAACTGATGGCCGATCTGGTCTTCATGCCGATTGCGGACAAAATCAAAGACGCCACCTATTCCTGCTATGATGGAGCCAGCGGTACCGGCGGCATGCTTACGGTGGCGCAAAAGCGGCTGAATAAGCTTGCCGAACTTAGCGGGAAGAACGTCTCGATCCATCTGTTTGGGCAGGAAGTCAACCCGGAAACCTATGCCATTACCAAGTCCGATATGCTGCTCACCGGCGATGGCGAGGAAGCCGAACATATCGGTTACGGCTCGACGCTTTCCAACGACCAGTTTCCCACTTATCAATTCGACTTCATGCTCTCCAATCCGCCTTATGGGAAATCCTGGAAAACCGACGCCGACAAGATGGGCGGCAAGAAAGAAATCATCGATCCGCGTTTTGTGGTAGATTTTGCCGGCGATGTCGAATTCACCATGATTCCGCGTTCCAGCGACGGACAGATGCTCTTTCTTCTTAACAATATCGCCAAAATGAAAGAGACTACCAAACTCGGCAGCCGGATCGCCGAAGTTCACAATGGTTCATCGCTCTTTACTGGCGACGCCGGTTCGGGGGAAAGCAACGCCAGACGCTACATGATCGAACGCGACCTGATTGAAGCCGTCATCGCGCTACCGGAAAATATTTTCTACAATACCGGCATCGGCACTTTCATTTGGGTTCTTTCCAACCGGAAGTCCCCGGAGCGCAAAGGCAAGATTCAACTGATCGACGCGACAAACCTGAAAGAGTCATTGCGCAAAAACCTCGGGAAGAAGAATTGCGGCTTCTCCGAGGAGAACCGCTGGCGCATTATGGAAATGTTCCTCAATATGGAAGAGTCCGAGACCAGCAAAATCTTTGACAATGCCGAATTCGGCTACTGGCTGGTTACAGTCGAAAGACCGCTTCGCTTGCGGGTCGATTTGAACAGGGAGATTCCAGATGGCGTGTTGAAAGCGGATGACCTCAGGGACTGGAACAAGGCCATTTCAGCTTTGCCCAAGAAAACGCCGATGGATGACTGGACCGCTTTTGCCAAGGCAACGAAGCTCAAGGCAACGCTTTTGAAGAAACTGCGGCCCTTCATTACGGAAAAAGATGAGAACGCCAAGCCCATAGAAGGCGAAGCCGACGCAGAACTACGCGATACCGAGCAAGTCCCGTTCAAATACGATGGCGGCATTGACGCATTCTTCAAAAACGAGGTTCTGCCCTTCGTGCCGGATGCTTGGATCAATGAGAAACAGACGAAGATCGGTTATGAACTTTCGTTCACCAAATATTTCTACAAACCGGTACAACTGCGTTCGCCGGAGGATATTGCCGCCGACCTGCTGGCGTTGGAACGCGAAACTGCCGGGCTTCTCAATGAAATCCTGGGAGGGCGGGAATAGTCATGGACAAGAACCGTATTATCGCATTAAAGAGCAATTTCGATTCCATCCTTTATTCCGTTGAAAACGAAGGGGTGGAATACTGGATGGCCCGGGACTTGATGCCGCTTCTCGGCTATCAGCGCTGGGAGAACTTCGAAGTCGCGATCCATCGGGCGATGACCTCCTGCGAAAATTCCGGTGTCCCTGTTCAGGATCAATTTCGTGGTGTCACGAAATTGATCGAACACGGCAAGGGCGGCAAGCGGGAAATCGTTGATTATCTGTTGACCCGTTACGCGTGCTATCTGATTGCTCAGAATGGCGACCCCCGCAAAGAGGAGATCGCCTTTGCGCAAAGTTATTTTGCCGTCCAGACCCGCAAGCAGGAAATCATTGAGGAACGCTTGCTGTACATTGAGCGCATGAACGCACGCGAGCGGCTTTGTGAATCGGAAAAACGGCTTTCCCAGAACATCTATGAGCGCGGAGTGGATGATTCCGGGTTTGCCCGTATCCGCTCCAAAGGCGATACGGCGCTTTTCGGCGGCATCAATACTGCCGGGATGAAGCAGCGCCTGGGCATGAGTGACAACCGTCCGCTGGCCGACTTTTTGCCGACATTGACTATTGCGGCCAAGAACCTGGCCACGGAAATGACCAATTACAATGTCGAACAAAAAGACCTCCGGGGCGAAAATTCCATTACCGGCGAGCATGTCCAGAACAATGAGAGCGTACGCGGCATGCTGGGCAAACGCGGTATTCAGCCGGAAAATCTGCCGCCTTCTGAAGACATCAAAAAGCTCGAACGCCGGGTGAAGTCGCAGGAAAAGAAGATCGCTGCCGCCGGAGGCCGTCTCCCCGAGCCGAAGGAGGAGGAGCAATGATGGCTTATCCCGAATATAAAGCTACCGGTCTCCATTGGCTGCCACAAATTCCCAAACATTGGGATTGGTTGTTTTTATCTCAAATATCAGAAGAACAAAAAATCAAAAATATCGCTGCGAAAGAGAAAAATGTCCTTTCGCTAAGCTATGGAAATATAATTCGCAAGAAGAATTTGAATGGCGGTCTTAAGCCTCAAGATTGGGCGACATATCAAATCGTTTTTCCGGGAAACATTATTCTCAGATTAACCGATTTGCAGAACGACCATACGAGCTTACGAACCGGACTGGTTAAGGAACAAGGAATCATTACATCGGCTTATACATGCGTAAAAACATCGCATAATTCCGCGTTCCTCCACTATCTGTTACATGCTTATGACATTCAAAAAGTATTTTACGGCTTTGGCGGCGGGGTAAGACAATCCATCGGATATAAGGCATTAAGAAATTTATGTTTCCCTGTTCCATCTCCCGACGAACAGGCGCAGATTGTGCGATATCTGGACGCGATGACGGCGAAGATCAACAAACTGATCCGCGCCAAGAAAAAGCAGATTGCCTTGCTTCAGGAACAGAAACAGTCCATCATCAACCAAGCCGTAACCCAGGGGCTTGATCCCAACGCGAAATACCAATCCACGGAAGTAACTTGCGCAAGCCTTATTCCATCGACGTGGGTTGTACGGCAACTGGGAAAAGTCGCAACAATCATTCTAAGCGGTCTTGATAAGAAGTCTTATGACGGGCAGCAAAAAGTAAAACTTTGCAACTATGTTGATGTCTATAGGAATGATTATATTACCCATGAGATCAATTTCATGCAAGCGACTGCTTCTGTGTCTGAAATTAGATCTTTGTCGTTGCAGAAAGGAGATGTGGTAATTACCAAAGACTCCGAGTCTTGGGACGATATTGCCGTCCCTGCGTATATTGCCGAGGATATTGCCGATCTTTGTTGCGGCTACCATCTCGCCATATTACGTTCAAAAAATGCAGAACTGTTTTCTGAATTCCTGTTCTACGCTTTTCAAAGTCAATATGTGCAAATTCAACATAAAGTCAAAGCAAAAGGTGTTACCAGATTTGCTTTGGGAAACCAGCCTATTCATGATACGGTTTTGTGTTTGCCGCCGTTAGATGAGCAACAAGCAATAGTTATGTATATAAAAGATCAATGCAAAACCCAAGATCGATACATCGCTGTGTTGAATGAAGATATTGCCAAACTTCGTGAATACCAGAACAGCCTTATTTCTGCTGTCGTAACAGGGAAAAGGGATGTTCGCGGGCTGACAGTTGAAGATGTGGTTCCGGTTGCGGAAGATGTGACCATTGATGATGAAGAGGCTGGCGAAGACGTCGAAGAAGAGATGACAGAGGCAGAAAGCGAGGATTGACATATGAACATTCAGATAAAAGAAGCAATTGCTCATTTCTTTTCGAATCCATCTTTTGATCTGATTTTCTCAGAGGCAGTGGCCAATGCGCTGGATGCCGGGGCGTCAGATATAAAGATAAGCATCAGTATTAAGGCATACAGCGAGCCGGAAACGCTAAAAATGACGATTGAGGACAATGGCATCGGCTTTACCGATCAGAATTTCATAAAATTCTCCAATCTGCTGATGAAAGCCGATTCGCAGCATAAAGGCTTAGGGCGGCTGGTCTATTTGGAATATTTCAAGAAGGTAAACGTTGAAAGCGTCTTCGATGGAGTAAACAAACGGACGTTTGTTTTTGATGAGTCGTTTAAAGATAAGTGCGAGCCGGGAAAACTCGAAACGGCGATGCCATCCTATACAAAACTTGAGTTTTCCGGCTTTGCCGGACAGCGCCTCCGCGGATATGACAATCTCCGTCCAGCGGCCATCAAAGACAAACTTTTAAAGCAATTCCTGCCGCGGCTCTTTGCCGTCAAGCAACAAGGCGGGCAATTTCATCTGCTCATCTCTCTGCTTACCGAAGAAAGCAATCCCCAAAAAGATTTTTACTCTGACACGCAGGAGCTTACGTTAGATGATCTGCCTCATTTGCAAGAAATGAAAATCGACAACAAGGAGCTGGATTTATACCATTCGGATTTTTCATTGCTGTATCTTGTTGAAAGCAACTGGGAAGAAAGGCCTATAACCGCAATTTGCGTTGATGGGAGGGCAATTGAGCTGCCGCTGCTGAAAGAAGCGATTATTCCGGCTGGAACCAACGCAATATTTTTATTGTCATCATCCTTTTTTGATTCGAAGACGGATGACTCCCGGCAAGGGCTTGCGCTTGATCCGCAAGATCAAATAAAAATTGAGAGGATCTTCACTGAAAAGATTTCAGAGATTCTCAATTTGAATGTTCCCGCAATTAAGGAGCGCAATACGGCCACCCAGAAGCGGTTGTCCTCGCGTTATCCACATTTGCAGGGATACTTCAGCCAAAACTCAGTTGGGTTGATCGACGAGGAGAAGTCCATTGATTCAGCGCAGGAGGCGTTTTTTAAAGAGCAGAAAGAGATATTGGATGCCTCAGAGTTGTCCGACGAGCAATACAGCCGTTCTTTGAATCATGCCACCCGCATTCTGACAGAGTATATTCTTTATCGCAATCTGATCATTAAAAAAATGGAATCATTCAAGGTAGAGCATCCGGAAGCCCAAATCCACGATTTGATAGTCCCCATGCAGCGCACTTTTGAATCAAAGGACTTCTTCAAGGAAATATACAACAACAATGCCTGGCTTCTGGACGATAAATATATGGGATATCGCTCCATCCTTAGTGACGAAAACATCGCGGACTTAATAAAAAGCATTTCCGAGGAAAAGGAATTGCAAAGCGATGATTTGCGCCCGGATATCGCTTTTGTTTTTTCCGACGATATTGAAAAGGTTGACCACCCGGTTGATGTCGTAATCGTGGAGCTGAAGAAGAAGGGGCTTGGGTATTTGGACAACACCCGCGTTCTGGATCAAATTGAACAGAGAGCGAGACGACTGCTGGCACTTTATCCCGCTAAAATTCAAAGGATGTGGTTCTTTGGTATTGTGGAATTTGATGCTGAACTGAAAATAAAAATGCAGGAAGACTGGACTCCGCTTTATTCATCCGGTGAAGTTTATTACAAAGAACGTTCCCTCCTGCCCATTGATGCCAATAAAAATCAAATCGGCGACAAGAAATATCCGGTATCAATAACGTTGATGTCATTCGACGCGCTCTGGAAAGACGCCGCTACAAGGAACGCCACCTTCTTGACCATTTTAAAGGAAAGCATCCAGCAATATGTAAATGAAGAACAGCAGGCGCAATCAGGCAATGCTCTTAAACGGGAGGGGGAAATCCATGAGTGACGAACTTTCTTTTGAGATAGAAATCCCTACTGACAACGATGGATTTGTTCTGCTACAATGTCCACTGTGCGGAGAATTCTTCAAACTGGCTCCGGCAGATATCAAAGCGGACGATGTTTTGGAAATCTGGTGTCCGAATTGTGGCCTGAAAAGCGAAAATTATATTACCGACGAAATTCGAGATCTAGCGTTGAGAATGGCGAAAAATCATGTTCAAGACATGATCCACCGGCAAATGAAAGAATTAGAACGGAAAACCCGTGGCGGATTGATATCTTTCAAAGCAGGTCATACTCCAACGGCGGAATATGAACCGCCGGTTATTCCCGGTATTGACGAATTGGAAGTTCAGAATTATCCATGTTGCAAGCGGCAAGCCAAAATCAGCCCGTCAGTAAAATTAACTGGAGGCTATTGCCCCTTTTGTGGAGTGAGCTATGATGAACATAAATAAAAAAGAGTTGAAGAAAATCAGTTATGACTTTCGGTCTTTTGCCAGCCGGGCGATTAACGCCAATTACAGAGAGGCCGCTTCGTTGGTGGCAATGTTTGTTGCCTATATTGAAAAAACGCCTCTTTTAATTGAATATATAATGAGTTGTCCGTTTACATCTTCTGAGGAAGATTTGAAGAAAGGCATAGAGGCTGTTTCAGAAAGCCACGGAAGGGAAATGCTCAATACCGGAACTACTCCCGAAGCGGAGATAGCCTATATTTTTAGGCTTTTAAAATTGCTGTCTGTTGCCCCTGACGCATTGCTGAACATAGGTTATTCTTATTGTAACTCAAATAATTTTCAAGATATGACCAAAGCGTTCGGCAATCATATTGTATTGCCTTTTACAAACAACGTCAGCACATATTTAACCCACTTGGGTATTGACATGGGAATTGATGAAAGCGAGCAATATAATATCACGGTTAATGGTGGGCAGGTGAACTTGGCGAAAGACAACGCCTCCATCCATGCGGTTCAAAATAATGGCATTTCTTCTGATGCAATGCAGTGTTGGATTGAAACAATTCTTGCCACTGTAAAAAACACATCAACATCTGAAGCTCAAATTCAGCAACTTTCTGAAACGCTTTCCGCTATTCAGGAAGAAATGAAGCGGCCGGAACCGAAGAAAAGTGTTATTAAATTGCTTTTGAGCGGATTGCAAAATTCGGCAACCGTGATTGGTGCAGTCCCGTTGCTTGCCAAGAAGGTCGATGAATTTGCGATTTTTCTCGCACCGTATCTTGTTTAAAGGAGGATTGTAATCATGCCGACTGACATAAAAGAGAAAGGCCTTGAATCCCTGATCGTGGAGTGGCTGGTTGATAAGAACGGCTACGAACAGGGAACTAACGAGGATTATGACAAGGAATTCGCCATCGATATAGGTCGGCTTTTCCGCTTCCTCGCTCAGACCCAGCCGGAGAAGATCAAGCAGCTCGGCATCATCGATAATGATGTCAAAAAACTCCAGTTTCTGAACCGTCTGCAGGGAGAGATCGCCAAACGCGGCATTGTCGATGTCCTCCGCAAGGGCATTCAGGTATATCCGGTCAATCTTGTAACTTTTTATCAACTCCCCTCAGAGAAGAATGCTGCCGCCAAGGCAATGTTCGACAAAAACATTTTCAGCGTGACACGGCAACTCATGTATTCGCGAGACAATACCCGCCTCGCACTTGACCTCTGCATTTTCATCAACGGGCTGCCGGTCATGACTTGCGAACTGAAAAACCAGCTTACCAAACAAGATGTGGACGATGCAGTCCAGCAGTACAAGGTCGACCGCGACCCGAAGGAACTGCTGTTTCAATTCAAACGGTGTATGGTCCATTTTGCCGTGGATGACAACCGAATCAAATTCTGCACCCGGCTTGACGGCAAAAAATCGTGGTTCCTGCCCTTCGATCAAGGCTGGAATGACGGGGCGGGAAATCCGCCGAATCCGGATGGACTTAAAACCGATTACTTGTGGAAAACTCTTCTCGACAATCTGGAGCTTGCCAACATCATTGAAAATTATGCGCAGGTGGTGGAAAAGACGGATGACGATACCGGCAAAAAGAAATACACGCAAATTTTTCCGCGCTACCATCAATGGTCGGTCGTAAAAGCCTTGCTGGCCGATGTCAGGGAAAAAGGCGTCGGCCATCGATATCTCATCCAGCACAGCGCGGGGAGCGGCAAATCAAATTCGATAGCCTGGCTGGCTCATCAACTCGTCGGACTTGAGCGCGGCGGGAAGCCGGCGCTCGACTCCGTAATCGTGGTGACCGATCGCGTCAATCTCGACAAGCAGATTCGCGACACGATTAAGCAGTTCATGCAACTTTCAAACACTGTTGCATGGGCTGAACACTCCGGGGACCTTCGAAAATCCCTGCAAGCGGGGAAAAAGATCATCATTACAACCGTCTTTAAATTCCCCTATATCCTCGATGATATCGGCAACGATCATCGCAAACACAAGTTTGGCATAATCATCGACGAAGCCCACTCCAGCCAAAGCGGGCGCACCTCCGCGCAAATGAACATCGCGCTTTCTGAAGCGGCGGCAGATGGAGAGGGCGAGGAGGAAACCACCGAAGACAAGATCAATAAGATCATGGAAGGCCGCAAGATGTTGCCGAATGCCAGTTATTTCGCATTCACGGCCACTCCCAAAAACAAAACGCTCGAAATTTTTGGTGTGCCATATCCGGAGGGCGACAAAATCAAGCATCGCCCGTTCCATACCTACACCATGAAACAGGCCATCCAGGAAGGCTTCATCCTCGATGTGTTGAAATATTACACTCCGATCAACAGCTATTACAAGCTTGCCAAGACCGTAGAAGACGATCCGATGTTCGATAAGAAGAGAGCGCAAAAGAAGCTGCGTTGCTTCGTCGAGGGGAACGAATACGCCATTTCGCAGAAGGCGCAGATTATTGTCGATCACTTTCATGATCAGGTGATAGCCAAGGGAAAGCTCGGCGGCAAGGCGAGAGCGATGGTCGTAACCAGCAGCATTATGCGTGCCATTGAATATTATTATGCAATTGCCCGTTGTCTTGAAGAAAGGCATAGTCCATACAAGGCCATCATTGCATTTTCCGGCGACAAGGAATACCAGGGCAAGACGTTGAACGAAGCTGCCATCAATGGTTTTCCGAGCAATATTATCGAAAAGACTTTTCGGCAAGAACCGTATCGTTTCCTTGTAGTCGCCGATAAGTTTCAAACAGGCTACGATGAGCCGCTTCTTCATACGATGTATGTTGACAAGGTCTTGACCAGCATCAAGGCGGTTCAGACGCTTTCCCGCCTGAACCGCGCCCATCCTCTGAAGCTGGATACTTTTGTCCTTGACTTCGCTAACCAGCCGGAAGACATCAAGGCCGCGTTCGATGATTTTTACCGGACGACGATTCTTTCCGAGGAAACTGACCCGAACAAACTCTATGACCTCGTCGCCATTATGGAGGGGCATCAGATTTGCACGCAGGAAGAAATTAAAGACCTCGTTGCACTTTATCTTGACGGAGCGGAACGGGACAAACTTGATCCGATTCTCGATGTCTGCGCCGCCCGCTATAAGCATGATCTGACCGAAGATGAACAGATCGCGTTCAAAGGCGCGGCAAAGATATTTACCCGCACCTATGGTTTTCTTGGCGCAATTCTGCCATACGGAAACGCGGATTGGGAACGGCTTTCCATTTTTCTCAATTTACTGTTACCTAAGTTGCCGTCACCGGACGATCCGGACTTGGCCAAGGGCATTCTTGAATCAGTTGACCTCGATAGTTATCGATTAGAAGCACAAACCACCATGGCAATTCAGATGGAAGATGAAAACGCCGAGATTGGGCCTGTCCCGACTGGCAAAGCCGGAGGAAAGCCGGAAACGGAGCTTGATGTACTGACGCGCATCCTGAACTCCTTCAATGAGATTTTCGGAAACACCCAATGGGTTGACGCCGACCGGGTGCGCAAAAAGGTTGCCGAAATTCCTGCAATGGTGTCACAGGACGAAAAGTATCAAAACGCCATGAAAAACTCCGATAAGCAGAATGCCAGAATTGAAAGCGAAAGGGCACTTTCAAAGGTAATGTTTGGTGTCATGGCTGACGACATGGAACTTTACAAGCAGTTCACCGATAATCCATCGTTCAAAAAATGGCTGTCGGACATGGTATTCAGCGTGACATACAATAAGGAAGGACACCCACCAACGCAAGCTTGAGAGAAATCGATAGCCAAAGCTGATGATGTAATTGCGATTATAAGGTGAAGCACTATGGAAATAAAGTATGATATCAATTTGGACGTCTCGAAGGATGATTTTGTTAACAACAGAATTGCAGAGATTGCCAATAAAGCCGAAGAAAAAACATATAATGAACTGGGTGGAGTATTTAGGCACGCGGCTTTGGATTTTAAAACCCAAGATTTAAAAAGTGAAAAAATATGTTGGATGTTATATGAAGTATGTACGCTTTCGACCGTGCCTATAGATAATCCGTATGGTCCCTCAGAGTATTCCTATGGTGTGGCATGTTCAAAAGGCATTTTAGATTTTACGGATTCAGATATGCGTTTCTTTGAATCCATTCTTCCGAATTTAACCAATGCTCTTCTTCGGGGACGAATCGCCGATATGGTATGGATTCGAGACAAGAAAAAATACGAGATGGCTCTTGAGGCTATTAAATCTTTTGTGACTCTTCCGATAGAACGAGATATTTGGTTTCTCCAAAATAAAATACTATGGGAAAGAGCGATTCTACTTGCCATTTACTTTAGGAAAAAATCTCTTGAAAATCATCTCGAAATAATCAAGCAGCAATTTTTAGATATTTTTTTCGGCATGTCATACGGAAAAGAAACCTTGACTTTCTGGGGATCGATTTGTTTGACACTGCAACAGTTTGACATAGACGAGGAACTGGGCAAAAAAATAATTGAGAAAATTTCACGGCAGATAGCGGAAGCGCAAGCCAGTCGTAATCCCCAAGAATATCGTTACTGTTGTAATTTGTTACTCTCATACCAAAAAAAGTTTCAATTTGAAGATCAATCTATTGAAACGGTAAATGCATTAGCCGAATCTTTTGCTGAAGAAGCACAGAATGCGGAACAGGATATCCTTGGCGCGTGTCTTTGTGAAAATGCAATTCGAAAATACAGGAAAATCCCGGCTAAATACAGAAGTAAATACGATGTGAACTCGAAAATCCATAATATGAGAAGATTGATGCGTCAGAAACATCTCGCAAGCGCTGCAAGCATGGAAGAAATCAAAATTTATTTTAAAGATATTTTAACAGAAGAAGAAATGAATGAATGTTTTCGCGCGTCTAAAGCTCAAATTGCCGGGAAAAATATGAATGAGGCTTTGGCAGAGTTGCTT
>QKAL01000185.1 GCA_003246475.1 Lentisphaerota bacterium | reverse complement strand
AGCTCTTCTGCAGCTCATTGAGAACATTGATCCATATGGAACGTTTATTGATTATATTAATCGAATCATTATATTCGGTTTTAAGAGTTTTCAGATTGGCATCCAAAGCCTTGACTTCTTTTCCCATCTTTTGCGTGGAAGCGATTTTCTTCTCTGCCTCAACCACGCTGTCTCGATCCCTCCCCTTTAAACTATTTACGCTTAAAAGGATAATCAGTAGACACAATACTACAGAAGCGCAGCTGGCATAAAAATATGGCAATTTCTGCTTAATGCTCTGCTGCGCACGAAGAAGTGAAGGCTTCAGTGAGATTTCGATTGGACACTTGGCGACGTGGCGCAATCCCAAGCCGATTACTTCTGAAAACATATGCGCAACTTCAATAAGCTCTTCTTTTTTAATCTTAGGACCAAGCTGAACAATCTGGAACGGATTAAGATAATCAACCTTAGTACGAAGCTTTTCCGTAAAGAAACGCGGCGTGAAAGCCATGACAGAACTGCCACCAGCCAAATAGATTTTTACAGGCTTACGCCCTTTCCACTGCGAACGGTAAACATTAATTGAGCGATTGATTTCACCATGAAGGCGAGTCATGACGTTACGAATAATCTTTGAAACCGTTGCGGCAACCTCAGAATCAGGCTCTTCATACGCACCACCAAGAGCAACAAAGCCATGGCGACGCTTCATTTCTTCAGCATCGGAAAATGGGATATTAAATTCACGGCTGATCTGCTGGGTTATCGAATGTCCGGCAATCGGAATGGAACGGACGAAATATTTGTTACCATCAACAAATATCAATGTTGAACAACGACCGCCAATATTAAGGATTAACTCGCAGTTTTCTTTGCCTATCAGATTGGCACACGAACAGTTATAGCCGGCAGTCGGCGCAGTTTCTACACACACCACCACTTTCTTACTAGCTTCAATTATGTCTGTGATTTTGCTGATAAAATCTTCTTTGACAGCCACAAACATTACTTCAATTTCATCAGTTTCATCGTTTGTAACAAACTGATAATCCCACACCACCTTATCCATATCAAAAGGCATGTGTTGTTTGGCTTCATACTCCACCAGTTGCGCAATTCTAGCAGTATCACTACCGACCGGCGGAAGCTTGGAAAAACGAATAAAAGCCGACTGTCCTGAAATCGAAAGATATACCTTCTTGGCCTTGAACTTCTTCTCCTGAAGAATTTTTTCAAGCGCCTCTGAAAGTGATGTCATGAGGTCTTCTTCTTTAAGATCCCCACCATATTCAGCGAACGCAAAGTCATCAAGAATGAGATTATCACCGGACGGAAACGAAAATTCGGCGACTTTCAAACTATCGCCGCCGATATCAATTGCTAATATGGGTTCTATTTTTGCCATTTTCCGTAGTTACTTCGCTTTATGGTTGATTATCATTCTTTTTGATTAAATCATAGGAACTGAAATTAATATCACGCCACGGAGTATCAGCGCGCCCATACACGGAGTCCTTCAGAACCAGAACACCCCCCTCTACCGAATCGGTCGCACGATCAAAAACCTTCTCCATTTTTGCATCATCTTCACCCTTGAGCGAAGAATAATAACGAGCTAGCAACTTCCTGCTTTTATTATAGAAGGTAACCCTGGCTGCAACCGACGACTCCAGAGCTTTACGATTTGCCTTTAGGCCTGAACGGAGATAACGGTCTATTATCTGAGGGGGGATAAAACCCTCAAAAACATGTTTTTTGCCATCGAGAGGAATGGCCCAGTATGTTACTTCGCCAGTAAGTAGCGCCATAACATTTTTACCATTGTGGTAAGAGGGCATAAGAACTTCATACTGTAGAATCAGATTATCAAGCCATGCGAACTTATCTTTGGAAATCTTCTTTTCGCGGGGAGTAAAGCCTACTTCAACAACCAACCACTTAAAATCAGCCTTTTCAAGGTTTGTCTCATTAACATATTTGACCAGAGGAGTTTCCTTGAACTTTAAATCGACCACGGCAACTTCGTCATTCTTCTGAGCACAGAGACTCCACGAAGACACAAGACATGTCATCACCAACAGGCCTCTTACAATTTCTCTGACCATCAGCTTTATCCCTTTCTGACTTACACAATCCGTGCAGCAATATAACACGGAACCGAGCAATTGCAATACCGTGTTAACTGCAAAATGTATAATAATTAATAAATTTAATTCAGATCAATTTATTTTTTAACAGGAGGCAAAGCATTTGCCGGGGTATTTTTCTGTACAGGCCCGGCCGCCGCATTATTTTTACTGAATTTTATTTGACTGCCATTATCGGCATTACCCCGAATGACAACCAGAAACAAAGTTAGAACAAAGAAAGTAGTTGTCAGAATCACGGTAAGCTTGGTGAGATGATTCCCAGCCCTGGCACCGAACACAGATTCCCCGACTCCGCCAAAAGCAGCTCCGAAGCCCCCCCCTTTTGATTGCTGAATCAGAATCAGCCCAATCAACAACAGGGCGTTTATGACCACTACGACATAGAGAATAATGTTCAAGGCATCCATTAACCGTCACCCATTTAAACTTTCTAATTTAACAAGGCAGTTTTATACTCTACATCTCTTTTCCCGAATTTCAAACCAATTTCAGCAGAAAAGAGACGAAGAGTATTTTTATAAATAAAATATCAGCCATTTATGGCGTTATTAACCAGCTCCGCAAATGATGCCGCCTTGAGGCTTGCACCGCCAATAAGTCCGCCATCAATATTCGGCTTGGCAACCAGCTCGGCAGCGTTGTCGCCCTTCATACTACCACCGTACTGAATCCGGACTTTCTCCGCAACCTCGCCGCCAAACATTTCAGCAACCACTTTACGACAGAATGCCTGAGTGTCATCCGCCATCTCGGGCGTGGCAGTCTTGCCCGTACCAATCGCCCATACAGGCTCATATGCAATAACAATCTTATCCATATCTACAGCAGAGAGACCGGCCAGGCCACCATTAAGCTGGGTCTTCAGTACACACTCGGTCTTATTGCCTTCGCGTTCTTCAAGCGACTCGCCTATGCAGACAATCACATCAAGCCCGGCAGCCAAAGCCGCCTTGGTCCGCTTATTAACCGTCTCATCGGTTTCACCGAAGTACTGACGTCTTTCGCTGTGACCAACAATAACAAACTGCACGCCGACCTCCTTGAGCATCGCGGCAGAGATCTCACCCGTGAACGCACCAGACTCCGCCCAGTGAACATTCTGAGCACCAACCATAATATTTGTTCCCTTGGCCGCTTCAACCGCAGCAGCAAGTGAGGTAAAGGTGGGAGCAATCCCGACCTGAACGTTGTTCATGGACTCCGCCATGGGCTTAAACTCGGCAATAAAAGCCTTAGCTTCCGCCGCAGTTTTATTCATTTTCCAATTGCCAACAATAATTACTTTTCTGGACATAATAATATACTCCTTAAATACGATGACGAAAAAAATGGGAGCCCATCGACTCCCATCACAAAACAATGCAAGCCGGATTATCTATCCGCGAGAGCAACAACCCCGGGAAGAGCCTTACCTTCGAGAAACTCGAGGGAGGCGCCGCCACCGGTAGAGATGTGCGACATCTTACCAGCCAGACCACTCTGATTGACAGCAGCAACAGAGTCGCCACCACCAATAATACTGATACTGTCACTGTCGGCAACCGCTTTGCAGACCTCCATGGTACCTGCCGCAAAATTAGACATTTCAAAACAACCCATCGGTCCATTCCATACCACCGTCTTGGCTTTGGCAATTTCCGCAGCATAAGCGACAATGGTTTTCGGTCCGATATCGAGAGCCATCCAGCCGTCATCAATGTCATTTCCGACAACTTTGCGGTTGGCAGCATTGTCAAATTTGTCCGCCGCAAGATTATCCAGCGGCAGCATGAATTTCACGCCTTTAGCCTTGGCCTTTTCCAGAATCTCTTTCGCGGTCGGAATCAAGTCTTCTTCAACCAGCGAATTTCCGATCTTATGACCAAGCGCCTTAAGGAAGGTATAAGCCATACCGCCACCAATGAGAATGACATCGACTTTTTCCATCAGAGAAGTCAGAACCTCAAGCTTGCCGGAAACCTTTGCGCCGCCAATAATGGCAACAAAAGGACGGGCGGGATCGGCAACGGCGTTACCGAGATACTGAAGTTCTTTTTCCATCAGGAAACCGGCAACGCTATTAGCCTTGCCAATGAATTCCGTAATAACAGCAGTTGACGCATGAGCGCGATGAGCGGTACCAAAAGCATCATTAACATAGATATCCCCAAGCTTCGCAAACTCTTTGGCGAAATTACGCATCGTCTGCTTATCTTCATCGGTCTTGGTCTTCATGTCTTCGGCTTTGTAAAAACGAGTATTCTCACAGACCATAATTTCGCCGGCCTTGAGCTCTTTGGACATTTTTACCACTTCGTCGCCAATGCAATCATTGGCCATAATGACGTTCTTACCAAGAAGCAGCGCCAGCTTATCGGCCGCAGGTTTTAAGCTGAACTCCATCTTCTTCTCGCCATCGGGACGGCCAAGATGAGAGAGAAGCACAAGAGAGGCACCCTGCTCGAGGATGTACTTAATCGTGGGAATCGCGGCAGTAATACGGGTGTCGTCGGTGACAACACCGTTTTTCAGGGGAACATTGAAGTCAACGCGCATCACCACGCGCTTACCTTTGACGTCAATATCCTTGACAGACTTCTTATTGATATTCATAACAGCAACTCCTTATATATATTAGAAAACAAAAAGGGCGGGCGGCAATCGACCACCCGCCCTTTGGCATTAACGGATCAGAACGAAATTACTTCGCAACAACGCGAGCCATTTCGAGAACCTTGTTGGAATAGCCCCATTCATTGTCATACCAAGATACAACCTTGATGAAGGTGCTGTCCAGAGCGATACCGGCTTCGGCATCGAAAATGGAAGTGCAGCTCTCACCGCGGAAATCGGTGGAAACCACCTTGTCTTCGGTGTAGGCAAGCACGCCCTTGAGTTCGCCTTCGCTGGCAGCCTTCATGGCAGCCTTGATTTCTTCGTAGCTGGCAGCCTTGCTCAGCTCAACGGTCAGGTCGACAACCGAAACGTCGGAGGTCGGAACGCGGAAAGCCATACCGGTCAACTTCTTGTTGAGCTCGGGAAGAACCTTGCCGACAGCCTTAGCCGCGCCAGTGGAAGACGGGATAATGTTTTCGAGAATACCACGGCCGCCGCGCCAGTCTTTCTTGGACGGGCCGTCAACGGTCTTCTGGGTAGCGGTAGCGGCATGAACGGTGGTCATGAGACCGCGAACTATACCAAACTTGTCATTGAGAACCTTGGCAACCGGAGCCAGGCAGTTGGTGGTGCAGGAAGCATTGGAAATGATGTCCTGACCGGCATAGGCCTTATGATTTACGCCATAGACAAACATCGGAGTGTCGTCTTTGGACGGAGCGGACATGATAACCTTCTTAGCACCGGCCTTGAGATGGGCGGCGGCGGTTTCTTTGTCCAGGAACAGACCAGTGGATTCGATTACAACATCGGCACCAACTTCGTTCCACTTCAGGGCGGCCGGATCCTTTTCCTGAGTCAGGCGGATCTTGTTGCCGTTAACAACGAGGAAGTTGCCTTCAACGCTGATTTCGCCCTTGAACTGACCATGAACCGAGTCATACTTGAGCATGTAGGCCAGATAATCAGGGTCGAGCAAGTCGTTGATGCCGACGATCTGGATGTCATTGCTGAAATTTTTTACCGCAGCGCGGAAAACCATACGGCCGATACGGCCAAAACCATTGATACCGACTTTAATAGCCATTGTTAGATTCCCTTTTTTTATTTCAGTTTATTATAAACGGAAACCAAGAGGTACACGTTCATACTTCTCTACAAACCTAAATTCAGACCGTTAATTTATTATTTATAAAATAAAAGTCAAAGGATTTTATTAATAAAAAGGCAAAAAAAGATCGTTGCATGAAAGCCTTAACGCAATTTTGACATTTTCGTCAACAAAAAAACAACAAAACAGACCACCCATAGGCAACAAAAACAACAAAACACCCCAAATAATGTTTTTTTTATTACAAATTTCCTCATCACTGCAACGGAAGAACACAAGCAGAAACACAAAACCCTCAATCACGCCAGCCGAAAAATAACACAGGTAAAAAAATCGAAGATCGTCGAAAAAAATTTTGGCCAGTCGAATTGTGGGGGGGGGGAGGAAAAAAACGACTGGCCAAAAATATTAAAACGGTTTAGGGAACCGTAAAATCATGGTGGGCGGTGAGGGACTCGAACCCCCGACAACCTGGGTGTAAACCAGGTGCTCTAGCCAACTGAGCTAACCGCCCGTTCTTAATTAGGAGCTTCAAACATATCTCAGCCTGCGTTTTTTTCAAGCGAGCTGCAAGAAAAAAATGAAAATTTTTACAAAAAAATGGAAATATCGCGTATTTTCCCGATTTTTACGGCGAAAAACCATGAAAGCGTGCTAGATTATTTGACTGTAACGTTATTTTTGGCTTAAACGGTTTAAGATAAACAAATAATAAAACGGTAAGAAGTTTCATATGCACACTTACAGAACTCACAATTGTTCCCAGCTTCGCAAGGAGAACGTGGGAGAACGGGCCAGACTTTCCGGCTGGATCCACAGCGTCCGCGACCACGGCGGAGTAATTTTCATCGACCTGCGCGACAGTTTCGGCATGACTCAGGTTGTCATCAATCCCAAATGCGCATTCTATCAGGAACTGGAACGCTGGCGTGTTGAGACTGTTGTCTGCTTCACCGGCAGCATCGTCGCCCGTGACGCCGAGACCATTAACCCGAAGCTTTCCACCGGCGAAATCGAACTGGTTGCCGAAGAGATGGAAATCTTAGGCGAAGCTGACGTACTTCCTTTCCAGGTGGCCAAAGATGAAGCCACCCCGGAAGCAATGCGCCTGAAATACCGCTTTCTCGACCTGCGTCGCGACCGTCTGCACAAGAACATCATTCTGCGTACCCAGGTAATCCAGGAACTGCGCCGCCGTATGTGGGATATGGGTTTTAATGAGTTCCAGACTCCGATCCTGACCGCCAGCTCCCCGGAAGGAGCACGCGACTATTTGGTACCGAGCCGCCTCCATCCGGGCAAGTTCTACGCATTGCCACAGGCGCCGCAGCAGTTCAAGCAGCTGCTGATGGTTTCGGGGTTTGACCGCTACTTCCAGATTGCGCCATGCTTCCGTGATGAAGACGCACGAGCCGACCGTTCGCCGGGCGAATTCTATCAGCTGGACATCGAGATGAGTTTTGTGACTCAGGATGACATTTTCGCCGCCTTGGAAAGCCTGCTCAGCGGCGTATTCAAGAAATTTTCCACCAAAACAGTGACCGAAATCCCCTTCCCTCGGATTGCCTATCGCGACGCGATGCGGCGCTTCGGCTCTGACAAACCGGATCTGCGCAATCCGTTGGAGATGGTGGACGTCTCCGAAGCGTTCCGGAACTCCGGGTTCAATGCATTTGCCACGGTAGTCAAGAACGGCGGCGTAGTCCGCGGCATCAAGGTTCCGAAAGTCGGCGACAAGTCCCGTAAGTTCTACGACGACATGATCGAGTTTGCCAAGGGCGTCGGCGCCAAGGGGATGGCTTACATCATCTGGGCCAATGGCGAAGAGAAGAGTCCGATCCTGAAGTTTATGACCCGCGAAGAGATCGACATGGTCAAAGCGGCGGGCAATGTTGAAGACGGCGATGCCATGTTCTTCCTTGCAGACAAGGAAAAAACCGTTATGCCGATTGGCGGAGCCGTAATCAAGGAACTGGGTCAGCAACTCAATCTGCTGGACGGCAACGTCTTCAAATTCTGCTGGATTGTGGATTTCCCGATGTTTGAAGAAGATCCCGAAACCGGTGCGGTTGTGTTCAGCCACAACCCATTCTCCATGCCGCAGGGCGGAATGGACGCGCTGCTCAACAAAAATCCCCTCGATATCATGGCCTACCAGTATGACATCGTCTGTAACGGAACGGAACTGTCCAGTGGCGCCATTCGTAATCACAGCCCGGAAATCATGTATAAAGCATTCGAAATCGCCGGGTACCCGCAGTCGGTGGTCGATGACAAGTTCGGCGGCATGATCAACGCGTTCAAACTGGGCGCCCCGCCGCACGGTGGCATTGCCCCCGGAGTTGACCGCATGGTGATGCTGCTGGCCGACGAGCCGAATATCCGTGAAGTAATTGCCTTCCCGTTCAACCAACAGGCGCAGGATTTGATGATGAACGCCCCGGCGGAAGTCACTCCCAAGCAGTTGCGGGAACTCCATTTGAAGGTCGTGTTGCCGGAAGACAAAAACAAAGACAAAGACAAAAAAGCATAATCAAATACACAGTCAACAGGCTCGGACACCATGACGAAATATCGCGTCGGGTGTCCGGTGCCAAATGTCGGGCTAAGTCAGGAATCAACCGGTTCGGAGACTGAACACTTAATGTATCCTTTTGCGTTACACAAAGGACACCAATCAAAAAAAGCGCTGGTCTGGATTTTTTTTCTGGGGCTGCTGGTTGCAGGATTGTGCTTTTTCGGTTATTATAAATATGGATACATTAAGCGCCAGAAACTTTATGACCGCGTTATTGAACGCGCGGCACGGCGTCACTGCATTGACAGCAGGCTGCTCCGGGCTGTGATCATGCAGGAAAGCGGCTTTCGATCAAATATTCGCGGAACCAGCGGCGAAGTCGGACTGATGCAAGTCAGGCCGGATGCCCGGGGAGCGACTCAGGATTGGGCAAATTATTATCGGTGTCCAAGACCTTGCCCCGGACTGGTTTCCGACCCGGAGCTGAACATTGAAATCGGAGCATGGTATCTGGCACGGGCATTGCGTTATTGGCGAGACTATGACGATTATATAGAATTGGCACTGTGCGAGTACAACGCAGGCAGAAGCAGAGTGATGACCTGGAAGCCGGTAATGTACAACGAGCGGGTAGTTGAGCGCATAACCCTCAAAAGCACGCGAGCATACGTCCAAGGAATAATGAAGAAATATCGAAAATTAGCAGACAAAGAAGGATTTTGACAGTATGGGCAGATTTACACAGACCTTCCTGACCGTTTTGTGCGCCGTTCTGACGTTTACCGTTATGGCGGAGGAACTCAAGCCTGGCTATAAGATTGATTTTTCCAGCAAAGAAACCCGTTCCGGGCGCGATTTTCCCAAAGGCTGGGAAGAAAAAGGCTCGAAATGGGGCGTTCCGACGACCCAGTTCTATATCAAGAAAGACGAGTCCGGCAAGAGCCATGTTCTTGTCGTGGAATCCAACAAGGGGACCGGCGCAATTATTTACGATGTATACCGCTTTGTCAATTTGAAAGAGACCCCGATCATGCGCTGGCGCTGGCGCGTTCAGGAACTGCCGTCCGGAGCAGACGGGAGAGATCCGGAGAAAGACGACCAGGCATTATCGATCTACCTTGGGACCGGTTCTCTGATTCGCAAAAGTATCGCTTACCGTTGGGAGACCGAAACCCCGGTCGGCGCAACCGGAAACATTGCCTACGGCGGAGGTCTGGTCAAGGTGGCGTGGTTCTGCCTCAACAACAAGACTACCCCGATGGGGAAATGGATGGTGGAAGAGCGGAATGTCGCGGAAGACTTCAAGAAGATCTACGGTGAAATTCCGAGCGAGTTTGTGGTGAGTATTGGCGGAAACAGCCAGTATACGCAATCGCGTACGTTAGCCGAAGTCAATTACATTGAGTTTCTGCCGTTATCGGAGAGTAAGCTCAATGTGACCGCAGCCAGCAAATAGGCAACCAACGGGTTAACGGACCGGCATTTAAGCATCTCCGTCCCGCAACGGGACACGAATATCAGGGAAAGGGTGTTTTTTTATTCTTTTTCCCGTTAACTTTTTTTGCATTTTTGCCAACACCTTATAAATTTCATATTGTTGCCGCTTGGCATATTCGTATTTACCGGGAAGTCATGGTAAGAAGTGTACTTGATTCAGCAGAATAGGTTAAAAAAAGTGCATCTACGTTTATTGAGGGAAAAGCTGTTTACCAATGCCGTAATAGCCGAAAGAGATCAGTTTGTGATCAAATTCGCTGAGACAGAAGAAGAAATCACCAAAGCGCAGCGTCTGCGGTATCGTGTTTTCAATCTCGAGCAAGGGAAAGGATTGGATACTGCGCTATGTGCCGGTATCGACAGCGATGAGTTTGACGAACACTGTATCCACCTGATAATCTATCAGAAGACCGGCGGAGATGTGGTAGGCACGTACCGTATGCATTTTGGTGCAGTTGCCAAAGAGGCGCTCGGCTTCTATTCTTCGCGCGAATATGATCTGCATGGACTGGATCAGATAGCCGAAGACTGCCTGGAGGTAGGGAGGTCATGTGTTGCGCCCGAATACCGCAACGGAGCGGTGGTGGCTTTGTTATGGGCCGGAATCGCGGAAGTAGTGCTGAAAACGAATATCCGCTACCTGATGGGTTGCGTGAGCTTGGAAAACACCTCTCCGGCAGTCGGATGGGCATTGCATGAATACTTCATGGGCAAGAGCCTTCACAGTGAGGTGCTTAATGGAGTTCCGCAGTCACGTTTTGCACTGACGACCCCGCCGCGCGAGGAGGTTAACTACTGGCTGGAAAACCCGCTGAAGCTACAGAAGGAGATCCCGCCATTGTTTAAAGGATATTTACGACTGGGAACCAAGATCTGCGGGCCGCCGGCTATGGATGATGAATTCGGGACCATTGACTTTATGATTCTTCTGGATACCCAGATAGTTCCTGAACGTTACTGGCGCCATTTCACCGCGCCCTAGCAGGAATGTACCAATCCGCGGGGAAGGAATATTAAAACATGATTCTTTTTCGTCGTATTTTCCGTATCATCGCCCTGTTGGCATGGCTACCGGTGATCGGACTGATCTCTCTGCCGTTCAAGATTGGCGGATGGAACAGTATCCGACGAGTCGGGTATTGCGCCAGAATATGGGGAAGAGGAATCGCGCGGATCATCAACCTGAAGGTCAAAGTGGTGGGCGACATCGGAAAATTTTCCGGCGGCCTGATCGTTTCCAATCATCAGGGGTATCTGGATATCATCGCCCACGCGGTGGTTTTCCCTTTACGCTTTTCGCCGAAATCGGACATCCGTTCATGGCCGATTCTGGGTTGGTATCTGGGTATCAGCCGGCCGATATGGGTTGACCGTAGCAACAAGCACAAGTCGAAGGAACTGCTGTACGAGTTCATTGCCACAATGTCGCACCATATACCTTTGATCATTTATCCGGAAGGAACGAGTACTAATGGGCAAAGCGGTCTTCTGCCATTTAAATCGACGCCATTTGCCGCGATTGCCGAAACAAGTCTGCCCATCCAGCCGATTGTCACGATCTTCGATCCCATGCCGGACGGCGGGAATGTTGCATGGTATGGCGATCAGACGTTATTACCGCATCTTTGGCGGATTTTGAGCTATGCACGCATTAATGTTGAAATACACCTGCTGCCGCTGGTATATCCGGAGGGGCGGAACCGCAAGGAGCTGGCAGACATGGTTCACGGTCTGATCGGGAAAAAATATAACGAGATAATGGAGGCCAAAGGTCTTTTGCAGAACAATAACGACCAACAGAGTTCAACTGAAAAACTAATCCAGGGGATACGATAATATGTACATCCAATATTTACTGTGCGCATTGAGGGAAGTCTGGTCCATGCTCTGGGAAATCCCGGCGCCGTATCTGGTTGTCGCGGAAGAGAGGCTGCGCCCCAAGGTGCTGATGTACTATATACTGGTAATGTTTCCGCTGCTGGGATGTCTGGTCTGGGCCGGACTATCGGTACTGGGATCCGCCGCAGCCATGTTGCAGGGAAGAATCGCGGCAGCAATGCTTTTTGCAATTCTCGCCACATTTTTCCTGGAAATCCTTGGCGGGGGCAAAGGGTTGTCGTCCACCAGCAGTTTTATTGAAAAACTGTTATGTAAAGAATCATTGCTGCGCAGCATGTTCACGGCAGAAAACAACATTCATGTCGAACGTTCTCCTATAGGGCTGCTCTGTATGTTTATGATTCTTATGCTGCGCGGATTCTGTCTCGGCGCACTTTATTCGTCCGGTTACGGCAGCTGGTTTGGACTGGTCTTCATCCTTAGCTACGCCATGCAGGCGCAACTGGCTACCATCCCATTGTTGAGCAGCGGCATACCGATCATCAAAACCGATGTCAAAGGGATCCGCGTACTATGGACTGCAGCAATCATCCTCGCATTGATAATCGGCCGGGGTTATCTGCTCTACTCCGTAGCAGGGATTGCGATTGCCGCAGTCATCAGTTGGGCGACATGCGCCTTTTTTTCTCACAAGGCAAACGGCACAACCGGCGCGCTGATCGGCAGTTGCGGTTATCTGTTGGAAACTTTCCTCCTCATCACCGGCGCCGGGCTGCTGCTGCAATAAGACCCGACTTATGGCAAGGAATTTGCGCTGAGAAGGAGCACGCTCCGGAATATGGAGTGAAATACAACTTTTAACTGGTGTAAAGATGGGTAAAAAAGTTATGGCGCTGGTCACGGCCCGCGGCGGTTCGGTAGGACTAAAGGACAAAAATGTGTTGATGCTTGCCGGTAAACCCGTTATTGCCTGGACAGTTGAAGCCGCAAAGAGAGCGACATTGGTGGACAGGGTCATCATGTCCACCGACTCGGAGCAAATCGCGGCAATCAGCAGGGAATACGGAGCTGAAGTGCCATTTCTCCGTCCAACCGAACTTGCAACGGCAACCGCATCCCACAATAGTGTCATACTACACGCCGTCAAATGGATGGCCGCGCACGAAAACTACCATCCCGACTACCTGCTGCTGTTGCAACCGACTTCGCCCTTACGGACCGCCCAAAACATCGACGACTCTATCCGACTGGCTTTAACAGAAGATTGCGATGGTGTCATCAGCGTTTTTGAAAGCCACAATCACCCTATGCTGATGTCCAAAATCAGTACTGAAGGCTTTCTTGAGAATTTCATGCCTGAACAGCCACAACTCGGATCCGAGGGGGTTCGCCGCCAGAACTTTCCCCATATCTATTCCTGTAACGGCGCCATCTTTCTGGTAAAAACCGCATATCTGCTCGAACACGGTCGCTTGCGGGCGGAGCGGACTCGGCCATACATAATGCCGGAGGAACAGTCATTCCAGATTGATTCGCAATGGGACTTCGAGCTGATAGAATATCTCCTAAACCCAAAAAACGGATGCCGCCATGAAATATCTTGAAATAGCCGGCCGAAAAGTCGGACATGATTTCCCGCCACTGGTCATCGCTGAAATCGGAATCAACCACGAAGGCAGCGTTGACAAGGCCGTACGCATGATCGATGACGCCGCCGCTCAAGGCTGCGAATGCGTCAAATTCCAGTGCCATATCATTGACGACGAAATGTCGGTCGAGGCGCAACAGGCGATTCCCGGCAACGCGTCGGTCAGTATCTGGGAGATTATGAAACGGTGTACGCTGACCGAAGAAGAGGAACGCTATCTTAAAAGCTACACTGAAAGTAAAGGCATTATTTACCTCAGTACGCCATTCTCCCGGGCGGCAGCCGACCGGCTGCAATCGTTCGATGTCCCGGTCTTTAAGATCGGATCGGGAGAGTGCAACAACTACCCGCTGCTCCGCCACATCGCCACATTCGGGAAACCGGTGATTATCAGTACGGGAATGAACGATCTGGCTTCCATCTCCAAAGCGGTCCAGATATTTGAAAAACAAAGCATTCCATACGGGTTGCTGCACTGTACCTCGGTCTATCCCACCCCTTACCATCTGGTCAGACTCAACGCGCTGACGGAAATGCAACAGGCCTTTCCCGGGGTGCCGGTAGGTTTAAGCGACCACTCATTGGGCATTTACACCTGTCTGGGCGCGGTTGCCCTCGGAGCCTGTATTTTGGAAAAGCACTATACCTCGGATCGCAGCTGGCCGGGCCCCGACATCGCCGTCTCAATGACTCCAAGCGAGCTGGGAGAATTGATCCGCGGCTCCAAAGCAATATTCGAAGCCAGCGGCGGCAGTAAAGTGATTTTACCGCAGGAGAATCCCACCATCAACTTTGCATATGCCTCGGTAACCGCCATCCGCCCGATTCAAACCGGAGAAAAACTTACGTACGACAACATCTGGGTAAAACGTCCCGCCGGAGGCATTCCGGCCGATGAATTCGAGCAACTCCTCGGCAAGACCGCGGTACGCGACATCATCTCCGGGGTACAATTGAAACGGGAGGATTTCGAGTGATTGCCAAACCGGAAGCCAAACGCATTCTCTTCCTGACCGGAACCAGGGCGGATTTCGGAAAACAGAAAACCCTGATGCAGGCGGTCCGGGATACCCCCGGGTTTGATTGCGCCATCTTCGCCACCGGCATGCACATGCTCGAACGCTACGGGTCAACCTACCTTGAAATAAAAAAATGCGGGTTTGACAATATTTTTGTCTTTTTCAATCAGATGGTCAACACCAGCTCCGACATGGATATCGTTTTAGCCAACACCATCAACGGTTTAAGCCACTATATCCGCGAATTCCGACCGGATCTGATCGTGGTCCACGGTGACCGGGTCGAGACCCTCGCAGGAGCAATTGTCGGTGCACTCAACAACATACTGGTAGCACACATCGAGGGAGGAGAGATCTCCGGGACCATCGATGAACTGCTGCGCCATTCGGTATCCAAACTGGCCCATATCCATTTTGTCGCCAACGAGGAGGCAAAACGACGTCTGGTCCAGATGGGAGAAATCCCAGACAATATCTATGAGATCGGGTCGCCTGACATCGATGTAGTACTAAGCGACCGGCTTCCTGCTCTGGATGAGGTTAAAGTTCGCTACGGAATCCCCTTCGACAACTATGGCATATTCTGTTACCATCCGGTAACCACGGAGGTAGACCGACTGCAACATGACATCCGCGAAATAACCGGTGCACTCAAAGAGTCTAAACGCAATTTTCTGGTAATCTACCCCAACAACGACAACGGTTCGGATATTATTCTTGACGAACTGATGAAATTGCAGAATCATCCTCACTTCAAGCTGAACTCTTCACTTCGTTTTGAATATTACCTGACGCTGTTGAAACACGCCGAGGTACTGGTAGGCAACTCCAGCGCGGGCATCCATGAGGCCCCCGTCTATGGCACACCGACCATCAATATCGGCTCCAGGCAACGCAACCGCTTCAACCACAAATCGATTTTCAACGTTGAACCGATCAAGAAAGATATCCTCGCAATACTGCAACGGCTGCCTGAACGTTTTCCCCCCTGTCTCAAGTTCGGCAGGGGTAATAGCGCCGAACTGTTCATGCGTAATCTTAATACCGGCAAGCTGTGGCAGACCTCCGCCCAGAAACAGTTCCGGGACATCCTCCCCCCGGAGAAAACATGAACATCCTCGGCATATCCGCGTTCTACCACGATTCCGCCGCCGCACTGGTCGTCGACGGCGTCATCAGCGCTGCCGCCCAGGAGGAACGGTTCACCCGGTTCAAACAGGACAGCGGTTTTCCCGCCCATGCGGTAAACTATTGCCTCGACAGCGCCAACATCTCACCCGCAGAACTCGATTATGTGGTCTTCTACGATAAGCCGCTGCTGAAATTCGAGCGACTTATAGAAACCTATCTGCATTTCGCGCCCCGCGGATTCAATTCCTTTTCACGCGCCATGCCGTTATGGTTGAAGCAGAAACTTTTTATCCGTAAAGAGATTAAAAAACGTATGGGCAAAGACTTCCGTGGCCGAATCGTCTTCACCGAACATCATGAATCCCATGCCGGCAGCGCATTCTTTCCCTCTCCGTTTGACGAGGCGGCAGTACTGACCGTGGACGGTGTCGGAGAATGGGCCACCGCCAGCATCGCACATGGTTCAGGCAACCAACTCAGAATGTTGCGCGAAATGCGCTTCCCCCATTCACTGGGGTTGCTATATTCAGCATTCACCTATTACACCGGGTTCAAGGTCAATTCCGGCGAATACAAATTGATGGGCCTTGCGCCCTACGGCAAACCGATTTATGCTGACATCATCCGGGAAAAAATCGTAAAGATAGGCAACGACGGATCCATCATGATGGATCAACGTTATTTCGATTACTGCTGCGGGCTGACCATGACCTCATCCCGGTTCCATGATCTTTTCGGTGCTCCGCCGCGACCGCCGGAAAGCCGAATCCGCCGCCTCGACATGGATCTCGCCGCCTCAATTCAGGCGATAACCGAGGAGATCATGCTCAAAATGGCTTCTCACGCCCGTGAATTAACCGGCTGTACCCGCCTCTGCCTGGCGGGAGGCGTGGCGTTGAACTGCGTCGCCAACGGCAAACTGCTGCGCAGCGGCATCTTCGAGGATATCTGGATCCAACCGGCCTCCGGCGACGCAGGAGGAGCTCTTGGCGCCGCACTGTTCTTATGGTATCAATTATTGGGGAATCCACGCTGTTCCGACAACCATAACGACTGGCAGCAGGGATCATTTCTGGGGCCGGAGTTCGACACCGACGCCATCGACGCCTTTCTGAAGACACAAGAGCTCAGATCTCATTTTTTTGAACAGGAGGACGTGTTGCTGGAAGAGGTCGCCAGAGGTTTGGAGCGGCAGCAGGTCATCGGCTGGTTTCAGGGACGAATGGAGTTCGGCCCCCGCGCACTCGGCAACCGCAGTATCCTCGGAGATCCCCGCAATACGGAAATGCAATCCAAAATGAATCTTAAAATCAAATACCGCGAATCATTCAGGCCTTTTGCCCCCGCGGTCGCGGCTGAGGATGCCGCAGCATATTTTGAGCTGGATGGACAATCCCCCTATATGCTGCTGGTCGCCGACGTACGTCGCGAACGCCGCCTCGAGTCCGGCGAGGATGCCGGGGATAATGCCGACGACCTTATCCGGCAGGTCAATCGCGTCCGCTCCGACATCCCCGCAGTCACCCATGTCGATTACTCCGCCCGCGTCCAGACCGTCGCGGAAAACGGCAACCGCCGGTTTTACCGCCTGCTCCGCCGCTTCAAGGAACTTACCGGATGCCCGATGGTCATCAACACCAGTTTCAACATCCGCGGCGAACCCATTGTCTGCACTCCCGCCGACGCCTTCCGCTGTTTCATGAACACCGACATGGACATGCTGGTGCTGGGCAATCATATTCTGTACAAGAACGAGCAGGACGCCAAAGCGGCGGGCGACGTCGAAAAGTATAAACAATCCTTCAAACTGGACTGATATCATGATAAACCCGTTTCTGGAAATTAACTGGCGGCCCGGCACTCCGG
This sequence comes from Lentisphaerota bacterium, assembly GCA_003246475.1. Classification (GTDB taxonomy): domain Bacteria; phylum Verrucomicrobiota; class Lentisphaeria; order Victivallales; family SZUA-371; genus SZUA-371. The sequence goes on along the minus strand of QKAL01000185.1, from coordinate 4,282 downwards.
AACTGCGGAAGTTTGCCCTGACACTCATCGTGTGCCTGATGGCGATCGCCTGCGGCCTTGCGCTGGCAATTTTCGGTTATGGCGAGGAGCGGCTGCAAGGTTATCTCACCGCCTCGGCTATCGGCGGCGCAGCGCTGACTCTGGGCCTGGTGTTTCCTCCCCTCCTACGACTTTTATACTACCCATGGTTCGCTCTGGGAGCCTCTATCGGCCTGGTCATTGCCAATGTCCTGCTGATGTTTTTTTACTTTACTTTCTTCTCATTATACGCACTGGGATTGCATTTTTCCGGAAGAACCGCTAGATTTCTCTGTTCCGGTTGGCGCGAATGCAGCGAAAAAAAGCCCGAGAGTTATTTCCGGCAATACTAAGTAAGGATGAATCATAGATGGCAGAGCATAAAGATTTTCAACATCTCGAATACTCGGAAAAAAGCCTCCCGCGCGAGTTCTGGGATTATATGAAAGTCCGGAAGAAATTCTGGCTCCTGCCGATCATTGTAATTCTGATGCTGCTGGCACTCTTCATCGTTCTGGGCGGAACGGCGGCGGCTCCTTTCATCTATACCCTGTTTTAAACATGAAAATATCATCCCGAACAAGAACCGCAATCGATACCGTCTTTTTCTCCGTCCTGACGGGAAGCGCCATCTGGTTATGGTCACATAACGGAGGCACCGTCATTTTAAGCTGCTGTTGCCTGAGTGCCATCTGGCTCTACGCTTGTTTCCGCACCCGTAATGCAGTCTGGCGGGCGCTCTGGGTCAATCTCCTCGCAGTCACCATCGTCCTTATCGGTCTGGAATGGTATGCCTCGTCCCGCCAAAGTACCGAGGAGGTCACCACCTGGAGTAACAAACCGCTTTTCGAAACCGATCCGGCCAGGGGTTATAAAGCCGCCCCGTGGGCCATCCGTCGCGTATTGAAGAAAAACAGCGGCTCAACCATTTATGATACCATTTACCGTTACGATGAAAACGGACTGCGCCTCACCCCTCCTCCCGCCCAGGGACTCCCCGGCAGTCTGATCTTTTTCGGGTGCTCATATACTCTCGGGGAAGGAGTTCAGGACAACGAATGCTTCGCATATCTGTCCGGTCAGAAGTCCGGGCTGAAAGCTTATAACTTCGGTTTTCACGGTTACGGAACGCACAATATTCTGGCAGCGCTGGAGTCGGGCGCAGTCGCCGGGGCGGTCAAATCCCCGCCCGCCGCAGTTATCTACTTGGCGCTGACCTGCCACATCTGGCGCGCCGCCGGTTTGCCACAATGGAACTGGAACGACTTTGAATACCAGCTTGACGAGACCGGCAAACCACACAATTGCGGTCCATTCTCCCGTCCCGCAGTGCGTTTCAGTTCTCGCTGGTGGAAGAAAAATTGCTTTGAACTCTGTTACCGCTCCGCCACGTTCCGCCACGTCTATGAACGTTTTTATCCGAAATTTATCCGCCGGGAAGACCTGGCGCGTTTTGTCGCTATGACTGCGGCAATCCGTGACCGGATAAAACAACTCTATCCCGATGCAGATTTTACCGTTATTCTATGGACGGAGAAAAAGAGTGAAAACGACCGGATCGCACCCTTGCTGCAACAGCAAGGCATCAAAGTCGTTTTGATTGACGATATTCTGCCCGGGCTCCGGCTGAATGAAGCCGGGTACCGCATAGCCGTCGACGGTCACCCCTCCGCCCAGACTCATCGCCTTATCAGCGATTATATTGCCGATAAGTTAATACCAAAACGGCAAGACGCGCCTTAATTCTTTTCAAGACGGGCAAAGATACCTGCAGGAAGCTCACGGCCATCGCCATCCGGCACCGTCATTTCACCGGCGGTGATGATCCCTTTCCGGGAGAAAACATCTTCCAGCAGTCGTTGCAGCACGATCGGCGAAAATCCGGGAGAGTGGCAGCTCAGGAGGACAAAATAAGGATTCTTCATGTCAAGGATCGCCCGGCAGGATTCCAGCAGCTCCACGGCACTGTCCTCCAGTTTCCACACCTGCCCCTTCGGACCACGCCCGAAAGACGGTGGATCGAGGATGATGCCGTTATACTTGTTGCCGCGCCGCTGTTCGCGATCGACAAACTTCATCACATCGTCGGTAATCCAGCGGATTTTATCCGGGACCTGCGGGTTAAGTTGCTGGTTCTCGCGCCCCCAGTCATTCATGCCGCGGGCGGCGTCAAGGTGGCAGACTTCGGCGCCAGCCTCCGCCATTGCCATCGAGGCAATACCGGAATAGGCAAAAAGATTCAAAGTTTTACAGGGTTTATCAAATTTACGGATAGTGTCGCGCAGCCAGTCCCAATTACGGTATTGTTCGGCAAAAAAACCCAGATGTCCGAAACCGGTCGGCTTAACTTTCAGAGTAAAACGCCCCCATTCCATCAGCCAGCTTTCCGGAACCCGGCGGTTTTTCCACTGCCAGGTGCCGCCACCGGAGGAATCGCGCTCGAAAGTACCGTCAGCACGGTCCCATTCGGTCTGGGGGAGAGACGGTTTCCAAGCGGCGTTTAAGGCGGGGCGGATCAAACGATAATCCCCAACCTGTTCGAGTTTTTTTCGGTCACCGGTGTCGAGAAGTCGATATTGAGTCATAGCTGGTCAAACTTTCACAGATTTACTTTAGGGCTGGCGGAAACATATTTTCCCTCGGAGTCGAAAACAATCCGTCCGCGGGAAACCGTCAGCCTGGCCTCGTTGGTGTCTTTATAGAAGAATGAGATGTCCGCGCGCTTACCCGGGCGCAAAATACCGCGGTCATCCAGATCAAGGGACAACGCCGGGTTGATCGTAACGCAGGCGGCAGCCTCGTTATTGTTCAAATGCGAATAGGTCTTCAAACACTGCCAGCCCTTGGCCAGATTCAGTGTCGTCCCGGCCAGCGTCCCGTCGGCAGTCGTCGCCAGTCCGCCATGAACCTCAATCTCGGACATCCCCAGATGGTAACGTCCATCGCGCAAATCCGCGCCCTGAACGCAATCGCTGATGCCGATAAGTTTATCTTTGGGTTTGGCGCGGCATGCCAGATCAAGCATACGCGGGTGCAACAGGTAGGAACCGTCAAGAATCAGTTCGATGGTGATACGATCGTCTGTCAGCGCCACGGCGCCCAGCGAAGCATTACGCTGGTGCAGCGGCGGCATGCCGTTATACAGATGGGTACAGCGCCGAGCCCCGGCATCAACCGCCCGCAACACATCCTGCTCACTGGCGATACTGTGTCCCATCGAAGGATGAATATTGTTTTCCAACAGCAGTTCTATGAGCTTTTCCGCATTTTCCAGTTCCGGGGCAAACGTTACTATCTTGAGCTTCCCCTTGCCGGCTTCGATTATCTCTTTTGCCAGTCCCAGATCCACTTCGCGGATGTCTTCGACACGTTGCGACCCGTGTTTGAGACGGTTGATGAAAGGTCCCTCTATATGCACGCCAACCGGCTCAGCTCCGGGATATTCCGAACGCGACAGCATGTTGGCCAGAAAATCCATGTTGGACAGAATCTTTTCCGGGGGAGCCGAAATCACCGTAGGCACAAAGGAGGTAACGCCATGCCCCGCCAGCACCCGGCACATCTCGCCGATGTCGATCCCCTCTTCAAATGCAGTCGAGGAGTCGAATCCTCCCGAACCGTGGATATGCGAATCGACAAATCCAGGAGTAGCGTAACAATCCGGCAATTCAATCACTTCCAGCCCGGGCTCACGCACAAAACCGGACGCGCCGCCGATCGCCAGGATCTTATCATCCTGAATCAGGATTGCGCCGTTGCCGATCGTCTGATGCGGAGTCAGGCAATATCCGGTTATAAACAGTTTTCGATTTTTCCGCCCCATTGGCTTCTCCCTGTCATTTTCCTGCTTCATATAATATGGAACCTTTTACGGATAAGTCAACTTTCCACCCGATAAAGAGCGGAAAATATCACAATCCCCACAGATGAAAGGTTTTTTCTTTTTCCGACTTGAAATCTGTCGACGACATGCAATATTATTCGGCTCAAAGCTATTCTCGGAGGGATGGTCGAGTGGTTTAAGGCAGCGGTCTTGAAAACCGCCGGGGCTACGGCTCCCGTGGGTTCAAATCCCACTCCCTCCGCCATTTTTATTTCACAACAAAATTAAACACCTACAGCAAATAATCCTGAGGCAATGTACCTTTCTCGGTCACAGTTTAACTCAAACCGATTAATCTGCATTTTATTCCACAAACAAGATGATTGACAAAATCCATTTATCGCGCTATAATAACACATATGCATGACCATATGTGTAATT
>QKAL01000176.1 GCA_003246475.1 Lentisphaerota bacterium | reverse complement strand
GTTGTCGCGGACAACGGCAGTTTACTCTATATCGGTGACGGCCTGCAGCTGGCATTCGATCCGGCCAATGATACGTTGCTGCCGGGTTACGACAGCAATGACATCGAACTGGGGCTGGGCAGTACCGCCAAAGGAGTGATTGCACATTGCTGGATCGGCGGCCAGGCACTTAAGGGGGGAACAACGGTCAGCAGCATTAAGACGGCGGTTCATGAGTTTGGCAAGGGCCGCAAACTCTATGAAGCCGCAATTCCCTGGAAGGATATTGCGCCATTCGAACCCGGCAACGGAAAAAAATTCGGGTTTGACGTAATATATAATGACGCGAATAAGGACGGGCGTCGCGGCTGGGTGATGTGGACTCCCGGTGTTGCTGAATCCAAGCTGGCGTTTCTATTTCGCAAGGTAAAACTGGTCAACCCCGGGGAAGGGTCTTTCGACCCGATATGCGCCAACAACCGGAAGTACTACCAAAGCGGAGATGACGCTCAGGTCTATTGCTATCTGTTTAACGATGGAGATAAAACAAAACCGGGCAGTGTGGATTTTGTCATCCGCAAAGGAGATAAAATAGTTCATGAAGAACAGCAGAAAGTGAAACTCATCCCCGGACTCAATGTCTTTCGTTTTGACTATTCTCTGGGGCGGCTTAAAAATATTCCGCTGGAATGCTCAGCCAGTTTTAAGATTGCTGGAGATACGCAAAGGCTCAAAAGTACCATCCTCTGCCTCAGTGCCGCAATCCTGAAAGAACGGTGGGATAAGATTGCCGCGGCGAATCTTGAACTTCGCAAGGAAATAAAAGCGGCGGAAGAACGCAAAATAGCTATGGATTATCCGAAAGTAACCGCAGCCGTGGCCGACATCACGTTAAAGTACCGCAAAATCGATCTTGAAAACAGCAAACTGCTCAATGAGATCCGTCCGCTTCCGGCATTCAGCCGCCAGCTGGATTATCTGGACAAAACCATAGCCGATGCCCGCCAGGAAGTCAAACAACTGACAAGTAATCCCCAAACGGTAAAGACAGTACCTCACCCGAAGATGACCGGAGTCGGATTTAAGGACGGCATGTTTGTCAAAGACGGTCAACCGCTGATGCTGATCGGTCCCTTGGGCTGGTTTGAGATGTTTTCCGATCTCGACCTGATCGCCGAAGCCGGATTCAATATTATCAGTGACACCTTGATCGTGGATGATGTGGCCCCCGCGCCGGGAAAAACGCGTAACGATTATATCCAGGCGGTGTTGCGCGGCATGGATGCGGCGGAAAAGGCTAATCTTGCGGTCGATTTTCTGCCGTCGCCGCACCCCATTCCCGAAGCGTGGAAGAAAGCCTATCCTGAATTGACCAAGTACCCCAGCCACGACTGGATCGGATGTTCATTCTATGTTCCGGCGCTGCGAAAAATGGTCGAGGAGTATTATGCCCATGTCTTTGCCGGGTTGAAGGATCACCCCTCGATGGTTTCCTGGGATCTTATCAACGAATGGAGTTTTTCCGACGGCGAAAAGTTCGTCCATCCAACCATGAAGACCCGTTTCCTCGACAAGATGAAAAAGCAATATGGCACTATCGCCGCCTTGAATAAAAGATGGAAAACGGCGTATGCGGATTTCGCCGCCATCGATCCCATGGCATTGATGAAACAGACCGTGGGCGGGTATTATGACTGGCAGGTGTTCTGCAACGAGGAAGGGGCGGGTATCGTTGATTACCTCATGCAGCTGTTGCGAAAACAGGATCCGAACCGCCCTTGCCACATCAAGACCATTGCCGTAATGGATTTCGATGCTGCAACCTATGGCCCATTGGGTTTGGAACGTGAAACTGTAAACACCGATATTTCCGGCTGCGACTGTGGTAACAGCATCCATTTTGATTTTTATAAGTCGATGCATCCTGACCGCCCCAGCAGCGACTCGGAAGTACACGTCTCAGTTACGACTACGCCGGAGGAGATGATTACCGATAATTGGAGTTCGTTCCTGCACGGACAGAGTCAGCGGCTCCTGTTCGCCTGGCTTGATTCCTACAGCGCGGAAATGATGGCGGCCGGGGCATTGCTGCATGTTCCGTGGACACTGGAAGCGGCTGGACGGTCGGCGTTGGACATTCGCCGGTTGACCCCGGAAATTATCAAGTTTCAGAATGCGATCCCTCTGGCGCAGGTGGCTATATTGTTCTCCCAGGCGGCGTTGCAGCTTGATCATGATTACCCGGCAGCATTACAGCAGGCATATCTGCAGGCCAGCCAGCTTGACACCCAGATTCGCTTTGTCAGCGAACGTCAGATCAAGGCAGGAGCTTTGAAAGGAATAAAACTGCTGATCATACCAGCCATGCGTTACGTTCTGCCCGAAACCCGTGAAAGCATTGCGGCTTACCTTTCCGGCGGCGGACGGGTTTTCAGCGCTCCCGAAGCAATGAAAAACGATCCGTACGACAATCCTTTGCCGCCTCTGCCGCGATCGGCGGGGCTGATTACCGGCCAGATCAAAATCGAGCGGCTTGAAACTCAGATCAGTGCGTCCGGAACATTGCGTCCATTACGTTTGCATGCTCCGGACGGACGAGTAATCGTCGCCAAGGTCGAACTCAGAACTGTTGCCGAGGGACCGGGAAAACTGTTGGCGTATATCATTAACTACGGGCCGGAAATTACCGTCAAGCCGGTTGTGCCCGGCAAGAAGATTGCAGGTGTAGATGAGCTTATCTCGGGGGGGGCGTTGTCTGGAGATATTAAGATTGAAACGCGCAAGCCGTTAATGCTGAGAATATCATATAAGTGAGGCGGTCATGAGAAAAACGTGTTTGGCAATATTTTTTGCAGTTGCAATGGTACTGGGACTGGAAGCGGGGGAGGATTTTCGCCAGTACAATTACTTCAAGGGTAGTGGTACCGCCGATCCCCAGGCGACTGAAAAGACGGCGAAAATATTGAAAGATTCGGGTATCTATTGCTGGTGGGAACTCTTTTTCACGCTTCCCCCCGGACAATATCAGGTGTATGCCAGGGTTCGTGCCGGGCAGCCGGTTGATTTTAATCTGCAGGTTTATTCTCAGAATAACGGGAAGAAGATGCCTGTTACTCTGGGCTGCCGGGTAACCGGCAATACCTATAAGGAAGTATTGTTGGGGATATTTAATTATGATGGAAGCTATCCGATACGCTTCAGCGATTGGACTCCGCCCGGGATGTGGCTTGATTATATCTATCTTAAACCGGTCAAACTTTCCCCGAGAGCCGATAAACTCGAATATCCGACCAGTAAACTGACGGATTGGTGTGTCATGCCCAAGACAGCAGTCTCACTGAACCGAAAGCTGAAAAAAGACAGCGAAGCAAGTATTGATGTCAATATCAAAGCGCCCACCGGGTCGCCTTGGGAAAACGGTGTCTGTCGCCGGTTGAATGCCGGTAAGGCCAAGCTGATCTCTTTCTGGATTTACTGGAAAAGCGAACCGAGCACACTCTACCTTATGCTTATCGGCAAAAACAACATGGGTTGCGTCAATCTCGAGCCACAACGTTACGGGATGGGAAAAGATCGCTGGACGTTGCTGGAGATACCGGTCGAACAAGTTCATTTCAACCCTCCGGTCAAGGAAATTATCGGCCTTCATACCTTTTTTCTGGGCGGGTTTTCAAATCCCAAACCGATTTCTTTCCTTCTTTCCGGTATAATGCTGGAAAATGACCCGGGAGAATGAGCCGGAAAATCACTTGCGCCCGAAACGTTTTTCCAATTCGGCGAAAGATATGTTGATGATCGTCGGGCGGCCGTGCGGACACGAGAACGGCAGATCGCAGGCCGCCAGCTGCAACAGCAGCGATCCGGCCTCTTCCATTGATAAATGATCGTGAGCTTTGACCGCGGCAATACATGCAGCCCGGGCGATGATCGCCAGATCCGTTTCCCGGCTTGGACTTTCATGTTCGATCAGATCTGTCAGCAGATCACGGATGACGTTTCCAGCGCAGTTCTGGTGCAATGACGCCGGGATCGCATTGATCAGCACTGTATTGTTACCCATCGGTTCGATGTCGAATCCCAGTTGCAGGAACGTGGCATGATTCTTTTCGATAAACATGGTTTCCGGCCGGGAAAGTTCCAGTGTAATCGGCAGTAGAAGCTGTTGAGATGATTCCACTGCGCCGCTCCCTTTCAATAATTTTTCATACATGACGCGTTCATGCGCCGCGTGCTGGTCGATGACAATCAGTCCGTTGTCAGCCTGTACCAGCATATAGGTGTTGTCCAGAAATCCCAGTATCTTCAATTCGCCGAAACCTTCGATGGCGACAGCTCTGCCTGGTTGGCGGTTCGCATCCTGATACGCCGTTCCATAGACCGCGCCGCTGTCCCGTGCCGGGGTTGCAACGTGAGAGATATTCGGTTTGGGCGCTGAAGTAGTGAACGATGGTGCTTCGTATCGGTTTTCAGGTGTGTTGTCCGGAACTGGTTCCCGGAAATCAAATTCCGGTTCCTCTTCGCGGGGAATATAACTGATTCCGGCTCCTTTCAGGATTGATTTCAGCGGCAGCGCGGTATCAACCGATATAGTGGGCGCGGCGGAATGACGCAGTATAACGGAAATGGCCTCTGTAATGGTCTGGGAGATATTACGGCTGTTATGGAAGCGGACTTCACGTTTAGCGGGGTGGACGTTGACGTCGACCATTGCCGGGGAGACCTGCAGGAACAGGATCACCGGCGCGAAACGGCCTTTTTCAACCAGTGAGCCGTAGCCGTTGCGGATTCCGTCATAGATTGCCGGGGCCTCGACGGGGCGGCCGTTGACAAAGATACGCTGCTCGCGACGGCTGGTCCTGGTGAAACCGTGCCGGGCGACATAGCCGGTCACGGTGATGTCACGGTCGCTGAAATCCACCGGCAGCATGGCTTTGGAAAAATCCTTGCCGAAAAAGGTGTTCAGCCGCGGCGGCAGGGTGTCGTGCCCGGGTGACGAGAATACAGTTCTGCCGTCCATATAGAGTTCGAACGAGATATGCGGGTAGGGCAGTGACAGCATCATCAACGTTTCGTGGATATGTTTTTCCTCGGTACTTTTGGTCCGCATGAATTTTTTACGGGCCGGGGTGTTGAAAAACAAATCGCGGATAATCATTTCGGTTCCGGGGGCGCATCCTTTGGGAATAGCGCTGACGACTTTGCCGCCGTGAACGATAACCTCCATGCCTTCAAGTGCCTCGTGCCGGCGGGTGCGGAGGGTGAATTTCGCGATGGAAGCGATGCTGGGAATGGCTTCGCCACGGAATCCGAAAGTTACGATATTGAAGATGTCCGCGTCGTGGAATATCTTGCTGGTGGCATGTGGTTCGATACAAAGGAGGGCGTCATCCTCATCCATGCCGCAGCCGTTGTCGGTGACGGCGATGGATTTCAACCCGGCGTCCTCGATGTTGACTGTGATCTTGTCCGCACCTGCGTCAATGGCGTTTTCAACCAGTTCTTTGACCACGGAAGCGGGACGTTCTATGACCTCTCCGGCGGCGATCTTATTGCTGATGTTTTCCGGTAATACCCTGATTATACTCATGGTGCGCTGATCTTCTTTCGTGGCTGTTTTTCCACTTCCTTGGCAACGTTATTAATGATTGCCAGAAAGTTTCTGTCGTTACGGATGGAGTCGAAGCAGGTATCGCCGGAAAATCTCAGGATTCCCGGCCCCAGCAGTCTGGCGGCGGCGGCAAAATAGAACACCGCTTTGTCCCGGTTATGGTTAAGCGCGTAAATACCCGAGAGATTGATAATGATGTCCGGGGAGTCGGGAGAAATAACGGCGGCCTGGGATACATAGTTGATGGCTTCTTCGTAACGCTGCTGTTGGGCCAGAGTAGCACCGAGATTGTTCAGCACCGAGGCGTTCTGCGGAGAATACATCAACTGCTGGCGGAAGAGATGTTCGGCGGCGGCAAACTGCCCTTTGGCGTAGAGTATCCGACCCAGAATTGTTATCGCTTTGATGTTCTTTGGCGAAAATACCAGGACGGTCCGGATCTTGTCCTCGGCTTCGTCTAT
>QKAL01000298.1 GCA_003246475.1 Lentisphaerota bacterium | reverse complement strand
ATCAATACCCGGATAAATTTGTAACTTATTTATTGCGATATATATTTCCTCAAAATCGGGAAACATCATGGACAGCAATATTACACTCAAGGCTATTGACTCATATGATCTGTCGCATATATTGCGGATTCAATCTTTCGCGTATGAACCATATTACCATGAAACATTTCAGTCCTTTTACGCGAAATATATGGCATCTCCGTCAACCTGCCTGCTGGCACAGATTGACGGGCAGGCGGTTGGGTATATCGTAAGTTTACCAGTGTGTGGCGATCACCTCCCCGGCTTAAACGCCGACAACGTTGTGCCGGCGCAAACCGCGGATGCACTCTATCTGCACGATTTGGCGATACATCCGGAATTTCATCAACGCGGAATCGCCGCCTTATTGCTGCAGACGCTGCTGGAACTGCCGGATGCAGGGAAATGTTCCCGCGTAATTCTGATTGCGGTTCAAAACTCCTCTGCGTTCTGGAAGAAACACGGGTTCCGGGTATTGTCCGAAGTCCCTCCAAAAATCCTTCGAAAACTGGATACATATGGTAATGGCGCAGTTTTTATGGAAAGAAAACTTACCCCTGCCCTGAAAAATAAATGTTAAACTGAGCTTTCGACCATATTTGTTTTGTTGGCAAAACAGGATTAGATTACAAAAACCATTATCATTAATCTTACGGGATTTTATATATGTTGAATGTAGAATTAAAAGGAGTAAGCAAGAGTTATTCGCCGGGGAAGACGGTTCTACAGATGTTGGATCTGAACATCAATGCGGGAGAACTTTTCTTTTTACTGGGTCCCAGCGGCTGCGGAAAAACCACCCTGCTCCGCCTCCTTGCCGGGTTTCTAAAACCTGATACCGGTACTATTTTTTTTGCTGAACGAGACATCACCCATGTGGCGCCGGAAAGGCGCGATACCGGGATGGTGTTTCAGAATTATGCGCTCTGGCCTCATATGAGCATCTTCGACAATGTGGCATTTGGGCTGGATACCCGCAATATCCGTGGCGACGAAAGACGTCGATTGGTTCATGAAGCGCTGGTGTTGGTTGAAATGGAGGAGTTTGCGGAGCGTAAACCGGCATCCCTTTCGGGCGGACAGCAACAGCGTGTGGCCTTGGCTCGCGCCCTGGCCTTTCGACCGAAACTGCTGCTCTTGGACGAACCGTTGTCTAATCTTGACGCAAAACTTCGCGATTCCATGCGATCGGAGATCCGGCGTATCTGTAAATCTGCCGGGCTGACGGCGATATATGTAACGCATGACCGGAAAGAGGCCTTGAGCATGGCAGACCGGATTGCAATTCTCAATCAAGGCAGGCTGGAGCAGGTTGGTACCCCGGAGCATCTATATCGCCGCCCCCTCACCCGCTTTACCGCCGAGTTCATGGGACAGGCAAACTTTTTCCCGGTGACGGTAAATACTGTCGGGCATGACGTCTGTGTTTTGGATACTCCGTTCGGAACCATGCGCGCCGCCAAACCGGACTTCGAAGTCACTGCAGGGGACCGGCTGACGGCAATGGTCCGGACAGAATGCCTGCGGCCGACGCAGGAAGGCACATCGCATGATAATGCATTTTCGGGACGTTTGAAAGCCGGTTCATTCCAAGGGGAAAACAGTGTCTGGGAGGTTTCGGCAGGCGATTATCTCCTGAATGTTCTGGAAGCATGCCCTCCGCATCGCGAACCGGAAAGCGGCATTACGCTGCAAATCACACCCGAACATCTGGTTCTTCTGGGGGATCAATAGGCGATGTGGAAACAGGTGTTACTGGCATTTCTGCCGTTGCTGGCACTTATAGCGATTCCCTTGTGGTTGCGTCCGGGAGAGAAAGAGCAAAGTGCCGGACTGGAAGCTGAAGGTGACCGGGTGGTAATCGTTACGCCCAATTCCGAATCGATACGATTTGAATTCGGCCTGGCTTTCCGCAAATATTACCGTCAACGTTTCGGCAGAGAAGTAACACTGGAATGGCGAACGCCCGGAGGAACTTCCGATATTGTCCGTTTTATTGCGGATCGTTATGAGGCGGCTTTTCGAGAAGAATGGGGTATCAAGCCCCATGCGCCGTGGAGTCAGGATATTGCCGCCAACTTTTGCAACCCGAGAGCTGTTACGGGGAGCGGAATGGCTGAAACAGCTATACAGGCCAGAAAGGAATTTCTGGTTTCTAATATTGGTATCGGCATCGACCTCTTCTGGGGCGGTGGGCAATTCGACCAGCAGCGCCATGCCGAGAAGGGGTTCGCGGTTGATGCAGGAATCCAACAGCTTCACCCGGAATGGTTCAAGCCCGATGTCATGCCGCAACAGTTCAGCGGGGAAATATTCTATGACCCTCTGGGGCGTTATTACGGAACCTGTCTGGCATCGTTCGGGATTTGCTGGAACAAACAGAGGCTTGCTGAATTATCAGATTCCAACATTCCTGATAACTGGATGGCGCTGGGGGAGCCGCGTTTCTTCCAGCGTATCGCCATTGCCGATCCAACCAAAGCCGGATCGGTCAACAAGTGTTTCGAAATGATGATTCAGCAGCAGATTGCCGTTGCGATGGAAAAAGACCCATCCACCGGTTTGAACCGGGGGTGGGCCAACGGCTTGAATCTGATAAAACGTATCGCAGCCAACAGCCGTTATGTGACTAATTCCGCTGGGAAAGTTCCCCACGACGTAGCTTCAGGGACGGCCGTGGCAGGGATATGCATCGATTTTTATGGACAGACGGAAGCCGAATGGAGTGCATTTCAGAGCGGCGGTGTTCCCCGTATGACATTTATCAGTCCGCCGGGAGGAACCTCGGTCTCCGCCGATCCGATTCAGTTGCTGCGTGGCGCCCCCAATCGCGAGGCGGCTGTCGCTTTTATAGAGTTTGTGCTCTCGACTGATGGACAGAAGCTCTGGAATTTCAAACCTGGAACGCCGGGCGGACCACAGAAATACCCGTTGCGGCGGATGCCGATCCGTAAAAACCTTTACCGGCATGAGTATGCCCAATACATGTCGGACCCGGAAGTCGACCTCTACCGAACCTGTTCGGAATTTATCTATCACCCCGAGTGGACCGGCAAATATTTCGGACTGTTGCGCATACTGATAAAATGCCTGGTGCTAAACACTCAAACCGAACTTCAGGAGGCGTGGGGCGCGATCATTGCCGCTGGAGGGCCGCAGGCGGTGCCGGAAGCGATGGCGGCCTTTGACCGACTGCCGTTTGAATATGACAAAGCGGAGTTGGCCAGGCAGGGGTTGCAGCCGGGGAAAAACTCTATCGTCGAGATCCTCCGGCGGCAACGGGAATGGAGCGAAAGTTCCAGCCGTAATTATCGCGAAGCCACCAGGCTGGCAAGGGAGGGAAGATGAAAATAGTACAAAAACTTTTTCTGCCGGTTCTGTTGCTTTTTATTTTTCTATTTATGGGCCTTCCACTGTTTACCGTAACGGTGCAGGGACTCGCACCTTCGATAATAATTGAGACGCTGTCAACTCCATTCTACCAGGAGGGATTGATTAATTCACTCAAAATCGCCCTTTGTACCACGGTTCTGGTAGTAATAATCGCCCTGCCCCCGGCCATTCTGTATGACCGTTTTGAATTCCGGGGCAAATCGCTGGTCAACGTCATGATGATGGTTCCCATGATTCTGCCGCCGTTCGTCGGGGCGTTGGGATTTCAGCAGGTCTTCGGCTATTATGGGGTATTGAACGCCATTCTCGGTCATTTTATGTTGCCGCCGGTGGATTGGCTTGGGGGGCAGGAACGTTTTGGCGCGGTTTGCCTTATTGAGGCGCTGCACCTTTATCCCCTGCTTTACTTGAACCTGGTGACGGCGCTGGCGAATATCGACCCATCGCTGGATGAGGCTGCCCGCAATCTGGGGGCCGGCCGCTGGCGGCGTTTCCGGCGTGTAACCCTGCCTTTGATTCGTCCAGGTATGTTTGCCGGGGGGAGCATCGTTCTTATCTGGAGTTTTACCGAGTTGGGAACCCCGTTGATGCTGGGATACGACAAGGTGACAACGGTACAGATTTTCAACGGCATTAACGAGCTGGAAACCAATCCGGTGCCTTATGCGCTGGTCGTGCTGCTGCTGATATTTTCGGCGGGGATTTATTCGATCGTGCGCGCGACACTGGGGCGTGTAGATGATACAATGGTAGTCAAAGGCATGAGTGGTAAACGGTTGCAACGTCTTTCGCTGTTGCCTGGCATTCTGGTTTTCGGGGTTTTTCTGGTGATTACTTTGGCGGCCGGGCTGCCGCATATGGCATTGTTGCTGGGGGCGTTTTCGCAAGACTGGTACGGGACCATTCTGCCGTCATCGTGGACGATGTTGCATTTTAAAAATTCTTTATCTCACGAGATTGTAGTACCCAGCATCATCAACAGCCTGAAATATTCCTCGCTGGCAATGCTGGTTTGCCTTGGGCTCGGCATTCCGGCTGCATTGCTGCTGGTCCGGCGGCGGCCGCGCTACCGGCATGTCATCGACACTCTAATAATGTTACCGCTTGCAGTACCCGGGATAGTTGTTGCTTTCGGATATCTGGGCATGTGTTCGCGCTATCAGGTTTTAAATTATATATTCGATCCGGTAAACAATCCGACCTTGCTGCTGGTGATGGCATATGCCATCAGGCGGCTGCCTTACGTGGTTCGGTCGGCCTGCGCGGGGCTGGAGCAGACGCCGGTTTCTCTGGAAGAAGCAGCACGGAATCTGGGGGCGGGCGGATTGACTGTATTGCGACGGATTACTGTTCCGCTGGTCAGTGCAAATCTGGTGGTCGGAGCGTTGTTCGCGTTCAGCTTTTCCATGTTGGAGGTGTCGGACTCACTTATTCTGGCGCAGAAAAGTATTTTTTACCCGGTAACCAAAGCAATCTTCGAGCTTTCGCAGATCCTTGGAGAGGGAACATATATCGCCTGTGCTTTCGGAGTCTGGGCCATGCTGTTTCTGGCCTTCTCTCTCCTTGCCGCCAATTTATTGCTGGGGCGTAAAATGGGATCGCTTTTCCGTTTTTAGCCATATATATTATATAAATATGTATATAAGGGGGGACGCATGGAAATTAATTCAGGACGGGAGCGCCGTCGAGGTCTGCTGCTCAATTATACTGGTAACGGTAAAGGCAAAACTACCGGCGGGCTGGGGATATGCCTACGGGCAATGGGGTACGGCTGGAAAGTCGCCGTTATACAGTTTGTCAAAAGCGACCGGGATACCGGCGAAAGCTACTTTGCCCGGCTCCATCCTGCAATGGATTTTCATACAATAGGGGCGGGTTTTTCGTTATGTAATCCCGATAAGGATAGCATCCATCATCAGCTAGCGCGACACGCCTTTGAACTGGCTTGCGAATATATAGCGGCTGGACAGGTGGATATTTTGATGTTGGACGAGCTGAATGTTGCGTTGAGCCTGGGCTTACTGGATACAGAAGAGGTGATGACTGCCCTGTGTAACCGCCCTTCATGGATGCATATAATCGTTACCGGACGCAACGCGCCGACAAAGTTGCTCTCCGTATCGGATCTGGTATCGGAAATAACAGAAGTCAAACACCCATTTCATAACGGGATTCAGGCCCAACAGGGAATTGACTTTTAAAACACGTCCGTCTTGTATCCGAACTATTGCTAAAAAATAACAATATAAAAGCATTTTTGACTTGCCCACCGCCTAAACCCGATTTACATTAACGGGGTTAAAACATTACTGTCATTAAGGAATTTTATCGTCGGAATATGATCGATACAGAGAAAGACAACCGTAGACTGGTGGAACGCGCCATTCTGGTGGGAATTTGCGATAGTGAAATCGAAGAGCATGTTGCCCGGGAACATCTGGCGGAGCTGTCTGAACTGGTAAAAAATCTTGATATACCGGTCATCGGCGAAGAGATTGTCCGGATCAAAGAGCCCAATCCCCGTTTGCTGATCGGGACCGGTAAAGCGGAAGAGATCAAAGAACGCATTATCGCAGAAAACGCCGACTGCCTGGTGTTCGACTGCGAACTCAGTCCGTCGCAGCAGCGAAACTGGGAGAGATTGACCAAAATATGTGTTATCGAACGTCAGGAAGTCATCCTTGATATT
>QKAL01000040.1 GCA_003246475.1 Lentisphaerota bacterium | reverse complement strand
CTATTTCATCAAAGCTGGACAATCCACAAACCGAACGTCGTTCATTTAAAGCTGCAATTAACCCGTTTGCCGTTTTTATTGGGTTATTTAACTGACAATTTGGGAATCCATAATCTGACCATCCACTCATACCCAGCAATAACTCCCTACATAAATGGTTCCGATTCTCCATACCTGCGATATGGTCAGTTTGTTGTCTGCAAGCGTATAATTGCAGATTTCGAAATAATATGTTTTATCCGGAAAGGTTGACGGGAATTCGGACAACTGTTCAAGTGTCACTTCGAAAGCTGAACCGTTATAATATACTTTTACCACAATCACACCTGATGCAGTAACGCTAAATTCCTGTGTTGCAATACTAAATGTTGAATCAGTTATAGCCCGTCCACAGATAGTAGATTCTTCGTTATCTCCGTCGATAATATTAATCTTAAATGTGGTAGTTTCACCTTCTGTTGTGCTGGTATTCTTCGCGTAAAAATATCCGGTATCCGTTACGGTTCCGCCGCCGGAGGTTCCGCCGAGGCGTTTTTTTAGGGCTAGTACATTGGCGGCAAGGTTGGAGAGCTGACGCTCAAGGGAAAAAATCCAGTTCCAAAGGCGTTTGTCGTAGCCTTTTTCTACTTCCATATCCGTTTCCGGACAGCTTGGTCTGGTCTGGCTCATTATGCGTTCTGATCTCCGTAAATATCTTCATCCCAAGTGGTCATTCCGGTGTATACCGTGGTCAGCCGAAACAGGTCTGATTCCGGTGAAACTTCGGTAGGTTCCGCCAGCCATTGCCCGTTAAATCCATAGGTAACTCCAGGTGACAATATCTGAGTTTCCATGATGATACTTTCCACTGCATCAGCCAGTGTACGCACCCAGCGCTCTTCGCGGACGACCGGGGCAAAGTTCAGTTTTTCCTCGGCTGTCTTGGTTTTGTCTTTGATAATTACCCATCCGTCCGGGAGTTGAGAGGCGCTGTCGATCCAGCGGTATTTCTTTGCGTCTGTACTGCTGATCACGGTATCTGTAGCAGAGTCCCAGAAGCTCGGGGCACTGGTTCCGGCAAGAGATTCAATCCCGGCGAGAAGGTGGTCCCATTTCGTGCGGTATTTTTTTAGCTGACTGAGTGGAATATTATTTTGTGTTTTAGATAGATAATACTGAGGGGTATTGATCATGGCGTTGATGGCCGGGAGTGATCCGTCTGGCGGGATGGTGGAAAACACCAGCGTCAGATAAGAGTATCCGATACCATGCTGCAACTGGTAATCCGCCAGATAGCCGTCGCCGTCGATACCGGTATCGCCGCTTTCCAGCGATTTCTGTACATAGTAGAAATAAGTGTTTTTAAAAGCGTAAGTACGTTCGGTGGTGACGTTATAGAAATTCGACCCGCGGGAAATACGCGGGGAGCCTGGCTGTTCAACAAGTATTCCGGATATATTAACTAACATGGTTTACCTCGCGAGCCGGTTGGTTATGGTTTTGCCGGGCTGTTTGTTGAAATTTTTGTCGATATTTTTCACAAAATTCTCAATGCTTGACAGGGTAAAATTGTTCTTTTTTAGCAGGTTGTCGGAGTTTCTTCCGTTCATGCCCTCGAAATTTCCGCCGATGCGCTGGAGAGCTGACAGCTGGTGTTTATTGGCGTAATCGTACTGCAGCATATCGGTAGCGGTCTGCGCGTCTTTTTTATTCTGCTGCGCGTCATAGAGTTTTCCGGCTGTTTCCTCGGCGGTTTTGCGTTCATCATCGGTTAGTTTACGTCCGGCGCTTTCGATGGAGGCAATCTGTTTGCGAATAAACGCCTCGCGTTCGGATCCGTCGTTGATCAAGCGCTGTTGTTTCAGGTTTTCATTCATCCGCGCGATACGTTCTTTGATGGCTTCATTGACGCGCTCCTCCGCTTTGCGTTTGCGTTCGGCTTCGGCGGCGGATTTTTTATCAGCCTTTTCTTTTTCTTTGGCGGCTTTCAGAGCGGCTTCGGCTTTTTTCTGCTGTTCTTCCTGTTTGGCTTTTTTATCGGCCTGAATTTTTTCAGCAGCTTCCCGTTCATTGCGTGGAGTTGTTGTCTTTTCTCCGGCCTTTTGTATGCGGCGATCTTCCAGTTTTTTCTTTTCTTCCGGAGTAAGATCAACACGGATATTTTCAACGCCTTTTTTTCCTTTCATGGTTCCAGCAATACTTTCAGCCCATCCGGTGCCATATCCACCAGTTAAGCCGTTAAGAATCATTCCCATGACTCCTTTCGCCCCGGTATAATTGCTTTTAACGCCTTTGTCTTTATCCTTATTGCGGATGAGTTTTGACTGTTCGGTTAATTGTTCCGCAGCGTCGCCAAGTGTCGGCATGGTGATATCAGCCAGTTCACGCTTCATAGCCTTGATTTGTTCGTTGGCGCGTTCCAGCTTATTCGATGAATCATCCGCCATTTTATTAAATGCTTCCCCGGCGGCCCCGGCAGCGTTGGCCAGTTCATTAAGGGTATCGGTGGCAACTTGTCCGTTTTCACCCACCAGCGACATAGCTCCGACAAGAGCGCGGATGTTCGGGAACATTTCAGCGAGCGCCTGGTTGTCGCCATTAACAGCATCATTGAGTAGCTCTAAACGTTTTTGCAGGCTCAAGGACATAAAGCTTGCGCCGCCAAGACTCTTTTCGATCTTCTGTATTTCAGCGGCAAGCCGTTCGCTAGGCTTGGTCATTGAAGAAAGGATCGCCCGCAACTGGGTAACCGCCATATCGGTACTGGTTCCCTGTTTGGTGATTGCGGCAAGAGCGGCGCCGACCTGGGTAAATGAAACATTCATCTTTGCCGCCAGCGGAAGCACCGGGCCGATCGTATTTGCCAGTTCGTCGAATGTGGTTACGCCGGTTTTTATGGTTTTAAAGAAAATATCCGATACTTTGGTTGCCGCAGACATCGGCAGCTTGTAAGCATTGATAACCGCCATCAGTCCTTTAACCGATACATCAACAGTGGCAACTCCGGCAACAGCGGCTTTTGCCGCAATTTTTATAAATTCAAGTACGTTATCTTTTGGCACCCCAGCAGATAACGCATTATAAATTCCCTGATTCAACTCTTTTGATGTTACGCCTAACTCTGCAGCAAGTGAATTTACTTCGCTTTTTAAATTTTTTATTTCTTTGGCGGAAAAGTTCGCCATTGTGCTGATTTCGGCAATTTGTTTATTAAATTCATAGGCGTCGCGCATGGCACTGATAAACTGATAGCCAATTGCGGCAATGCCGACAAATTGTCCGAGAGCCCCGTTAAGGCTCTTTCTAATCTGATTTCCTCCCCATTTTACAATAGAAACGGCTTTGTTCATGCCGGTTTTAAGGGAAGACAGGACCACACCGATATCGATCTTTAGTTTAGCCATGGTTCATCATCTCCTCTTTTTCTGAGGATTTATAGATATGGTGCGGGACGTTGCAGATGGCAATTTCTTCTTTTACCGCGTGGAGGTGGTCGGCTTTATACTGGCGGTATTCGTCGGGGGTCATGTTTTTACATTTTGCGCGGAGATCGAGCCATTTTGCGGCGAGCTGTTGATTGCGTACCTGGTATTCCGACAGGTCGTATTCGATGGGGTCGAAAACCTGCCACGGGTGAAGCTGTCCGTCGATTTCCCGTTTCATGGTATTGAACCGGAGATTATCAATACAGATATTTTTCGGAGGACGGCAAACATATTCCTCACCCTCGCTCTGCGCATATGACGCAATCATCATTGAAGCCAGCGCCAGCGGATAGCGCCACATTGCATCGAATCCGGTAACGCCTGCGGCGCGTTTGATCTGCTGCAGGAGAGACGCAAGGCTCCAGCAGTCGTATAGCCACGGATTTTTTGACTTGCCGCCTTTGGGTTGAAGCATATCGAATCCATTAAACGACACGGCAAAATATTCAAAAAGTCCGACAACTTCCAAATACGCCGGTTTATCCGGCATGACTCCGGCCAGATTGCAGAAGTCGAACGCGGCGCGGTCGAGAGCGTGATAGGTTTCGGGCCGGTCAAAATCGGCTTCGGTAAAATTTTCGGATTCAAAACAGCGCCGCCAGGCGTAAACCAGCGGCGCGGCTTTGTCACGTTCGCAGCAGATAAAGAGCATCCGCATGATACCGAGGATATCGGTAAGGTCGGTATTCAGGTACGCGGCACAGCCAGCCACTTCCAGCAGCGACAAGGTGCCGGCTGAAAGCGGCGGCACATCGAGTCCGCCGACAGTATACGGCAATCCCATCGCCGCATGAAGTTCAAGCGGCCGGTTGATTTGTTTATCCGGAACCATCCATACCGGTACGGGAGCTGACTTTAGTTGCGCCATGAGTTTTATTTACTTGATTTTGTGGTTGTCTTTGTGGTGGATGTTTCCGCGCCTTTTTCCGTAAAGTTCGTCGCATCCGGTCCGCATGAGCCGCCGTCCTTGCGGGCCTCGGCGATATTGACCGGACTTGCGGCATCCTTTACGCACAGCGGTTTGTAATTAACGCGGGAGAAATGAGCACATAGAATACAGTTCTTTTTTGCCATGATATCACCTCACTACGCTTCCGCGCCGGGCAGAATTTGAGTTTCGATGGTTTCGCGGGCGTATTCGGACGACTGTTCGTTCACAGCGTCGCCAACGATAAGGTCGGTGCCGTTCTGGCCGTCCACCGCCTGTAGTTCAGCGTCGGTCGGCAGGGTTGCCCCGGCGAAAAACTCCTGTGATTTACGGATTTCGGAACCGTGCGTAGTTCCTTCCAGTTTTCTGCCTTTGTTATTGAGCAAAAGCGATGTTTCGGCGGTCTGGTTGCGGGATTTTGTCTGTTGATACGACGGATCGCCAGTGTCTTCGGTTACTCCAAAACTTCCTACTGATGCCATGATATGAGTCTCCTTGTGTTGGTGTTATTATTCGGTTGATGCCACGTAGGTGCATTTGAGATTAAAATTGATGGTTTTACCGGAATAGCGGTCGTTTACCGGCGGCTGCGGGGTGCCTTCGGTCATGACCAGGCCGTCGACGTTATATTCCGGTACGTCTTCGTTATTTAATGATGAAACATCTTTATTAAGCGCGTCGCGGTAATCGGCGATTACTTTGTAAAGCTTTTTAAAGTTGTCGCGGTCCTTATCGGCGGCATTGGTGACCAGGACAAACAGCGAACAAGGGACGGTTTTAAATGGCAGTCCGGGACCGCCGCCATCGGTTTTATCCGGGGCAACCTGTACGGCGATCTGCGGCTTGTTCGCATCGTCGCTTAACTTTGAAAATTCAAGAACGTTGGCACCTATTCCGGCAGCGGTAAGCTTCGCTTTCAGCGCGTCGATCATTTTCTGCTGTATCTGATCGGTCCAGTACATATCACTAAGCTGCATTGCGGGTTGTTTCCTCCAGTTTTCTTTTATAGATTCCGATCATTTTGTTTTCCGCTGCGCGAATGGCGACGGAATCGACGTTAGGCGCGACAATTGAGATGTAATCGATATTGTTCTGCATGGAGATAAACATGTCGGAACCGGTCAGGCGTTCGCGATAGGTTGAGGGATTGCCACGGATACCGCCGGTATCGCCTGCAGAAGATTTACCCAGGTGTGAAAAGTTGTGAATCCATCCGGCTTTCGCCGCTCCGGCATGAGGAATTTTAAAGCGTTTGTCGGACAGGTCGCGTTTTTTGCCGGTGTACGGTATATATCCCCAGTCGTTATTTTTCTTTGCCCAGTATTTAATTCCTTTGGTCAGACGTTTAACCGGCTTAATGCGATTTAATCCGCGTTTTTTCGCTTTACTGATGGGCTTCGGTGTTGAGAAAATCTTGCCGCCTTCACGTTTATAGAAAAACATGCCACGGGCCGAATCGGCTGACTTGGTAAAGATTTGTCCTTCCGGCAACAGGTATGCCAGCATGTTATTCTGTTTCAGGCTCTCAAGCGGTCGATAACGGTATTTTTTCGCCAGACGGGAAACACGGGTACCGTTGCCCGGCGGGGTGTTCTTTGCCGCAGAGACCGCCGCCCAGTAAGCCGTTTGCCGCATAAGTGCGGGCATGCTTTTATGCGTTGCGCGTGAAATGCTTTGCAACGTCTTATTTAGGCGGTTAATATCCGCCTGGCTTATCTGAGCAGT
>QKAL01000311.1 GCA_003246475.1 Lentisphaerota bacterium | reverse complement strand
TCCCCGGCAATTTGGAAAATGACTTATACCGTAACAACTTGATTAATGACCCGTATATCCGCCTCCATGGAATGGAATTGCGGCCATATGAGTTCTATGAATGGCATATGACGAAAACGTTTGAAATGGACGCCGTTGACGGCCGATATGAACTGGTACTTGAGGGCATAGACTGTTTTGGTACCATCAAGCTTAACGGGAAAGAGATCGGAACCACCGCCAATGCACTGATCCGCCACGTCTTTGAAACGACCGGCAATCTGGTTGAGGGAACCAACACGCTGGAAGTGGTTATCAACTCAGCCAACAACGTGGCAAGAAAGTACCCGCTGACTCCCGACGCTTTCAGCGCTTATCCCTTCAACTATGAATCGCTGCGGGTCAGAAAACCCGCCCATGCCTGGGGATGGGACATCACCCCGCGTTTCCCGCTGGGGGGTCTATTTCGGCCGGTATATCTAAGGAAAATCCCCAGCGCCCGTTTTACCGCCAATTATCTTCAGACGATTGACGGAACCACCGCCACCAAGGCCAAAATGCGGCTGACATACAACTTCGAGACCGAAGACCACTCGATCATAGGTTACAGGCTCAAGGTCACAGGACAATGCGGCACATCGGTTTTCCAACAGGAGCAAGACGTATGGGCAACCGCCGGGGTATTAAGATTCGTGATTGATAATCCCCGGCTCTGGTGGCCACGCGGTTACGGGAGTCCCAACCTTTATCAGGTCAAATACGAGCTGTATAAAAACGAGCGGCTGGTCGCGGAAGAGAAAGCAACTGTCGGCATTCGGACCGTCTCGCTTCATCATGCCGACACGGCAACTGACGGACCGGATACGGATTTCGTTTTCATCGTCAATGGCCAACGGATCATGTGCAAGGGAACCAACTGGGTTCCCGCCGACGCCATGCACAGCAAAGACGAGCAACGAATCCCCGCCATTATCGAACTGGCATCAGACCTGAACTGCAACATGCTCCGCGTATGGGGCGGGGGCATCTACGAATCCGAACTGTTCTATGACCTCTGCGACCGCAATGGCATCATGATCTGGCAGGACTTCATGATGGGTTGCGCCGTCTACCCCCAGGATGAAGAGTTTCTCAGTACCATCAGGAACGAGGTCGCAACCATTGTTCCTCAATTGCGCCAGCATGCCAGTATTGTGCTCTGGGCTGGTGACAACGAATGCGATCAGGTTCCATCCTGGGGCGGGATGAATCCCGATCCAAATCTTAATCGACTGACCCGCGAAGTAATCCCGCAGCAGTTGCGCATTCTCGACCCCCTGCGTCCTTACCTGCCCAGTTCTCCGTATGTTTCTCCTGTATCGTACCAGCGCGAAAAAAACGGAGGGACATTACCCTCCGAACTAAGCGCCGAACAACATCTATGGGGGCCGCGAAACTATTTTAAAGGCGACTACTATCGCAACACTCTTGCCTCGTTCGTCAGTGAAATGGGATACCACGGTTGTCCGGGCGTTGGCTCCATCAAAAAATTCATCTCACCTGAACACACCTGGCCATATCAAAATAACCAGGAGTGGAATTTCCATGCAAGTAACCCGTTCATCGAAAGCGACTCACACCTGAATTACCGTACTGAGCTGATGGCAAGTCAGGTCAAGGAGATGTTCGGCGAAGTCCCGGAAGAACTCGATAGCTTTGTCATCGCCAGCCAGATCTGCCAGGCAGAGGCTAAAAAATTCTTCATCGAATCGATCCGCTGCCGTAAGCCCCGCATGACCGGAATTTTATGGTGGAATCTGATGGACTGCTGGCCGCAGTTTTCCGACGCGATCGTCGATTATTATTTCAATCGCAAACTGGCTTACTATTACATCCGACGTGTTCAACAACCGGTCTGTGTCATGGTTTCCGAGCCGAAAGGATGGGATCACCACGTAATAATCGTCAATGACTCATTGAAAAAGGTCGGAGGCCGCTATAGAATATGGGACGCCGAAACCGGTAGAGAATTTGCCGGCGGGAGCTTTGACATCGAGGAGAACGGGCAGTTGCAGGCGGCGGCCTTCCCGGCAGTGAGCGGAGAGCGCGCATTGCTGCTGATCTCCTGGGATTTGGATTCGGGCGAAAAGGGATGTAATCACTACCTTCGAGGTACACCGTTTTTCGAGTTGGGTAACTACCGGAAATGGCTCTCCGCGATCGCTCGGCTGGACAGTAGTTTTGAACCGGAAAATGTGGGACAATGAACGAAGAAATATTCAGTCAGATTATAATCGATAAAAATGCGGCGCTGCCGCGTTATCTTCAGGTAGCGGAGCAGCTTAAGAGGCTTATTTCTGCCGCAGGACTTACCCCGGGTAGTCGTCTGCCTTCCGACAATGAACTGGTCAAGCAGACAGGACTAAGCCTCTTTACCGTGCGCCAGGCGGTCAGCGAACTGGTCAAGACCGGAATCGCCGAACGTCTGCACGGAAAGGGGACGTTCCTTAAATCGGCCACTCCGGAAGCCGAACAGATTCTGCTGTTCATCGACGAAAAAGTTGTAGAAATGAAATTCTCGCCGTTTTATGCAGTACTGTTTCACCATCTTGTACGTAGTTTGGACGAACACAGGATTGAAGTAAAAAAAGTCTACCTCGATCATCCGGAATCGATTATCGACAAGGCATTTGAGTTTCGCGGGAAAAACTATCGCAAGGCGGTCTTCTTTTTTTCCGAAATTATCGATGACTACCGGATGATGTCACGACTGCTCAACATGCCGGTGGTTTTCATTGACCACTATGTTTTTGCGGATAACACCTCATGTGTGGTCAGCGCCAACCGCTGCGGTGGCCACCACAGTACGGAATACCTCTGGCAGACCGGATGCCGTAAAATCGCCTTTATGGGCGACGATATCAGGCGGTACAATTACGAATTACGCGGCGAAGGTTTTATGGAGTGCCTCCGGGAGCACGGCATCAACCCGGAAACACATTATTTCCGCCAGATCGAACCCCTCGCCGATGCCGTCGCACAAGGAAATTTCGACGGAGTAGTGTGTTGTTCCGACTTTCACACTCTCCTCTTACTTGAAGAACTGCGATTACGTAACGTGGAAATTCCCAACCAGGCAAGCGTGATCTCCTACGACGGCACCTCCATGCTGGCAGGTTGCCGCCCCGAGATCACTGCCATCAGGGTAGACCTGAAGGACATGGCGGAAAAGGTCTGCGACGCCATTACAAGAAAAGACACCGGCTTTATTCTTGAATGCGCCACCGAACTGATTCCCGCCAAGTCTACCCGTAGTTAAAAAATTCCAACAAAGCCATTAACTGAAATATAGTTCCGCGAGGGCAAATTTCTCGGGGAGGCCTGCAGGCAGCTCAAAGACATAATAACCATCTTTATACACGAATGGAACATCAAAAATTTCTTCGTGAAGAGATGAGACGGCAATAGACTGAAGTTTTTTTCCGATAAAAGCAGCAGGGCATCTGACTGAAACGCAAAGTGGTTCTTTTCTTGCCGGGAACGGGATCGGGTCAAATTCTCCAAATCCTTTTTCCTCTGGTTCCTGCAATGTCTGTGCTGCGTTTGCAAACCTTATCGACAAAATATTATTTCCTGCACTATAGTAGCTTGAAACGAGAAGATCTTCCTCATGACTCGAAGAGAGCTTGATTTCACGGCCTCGCGGAAGAAGTCTTGAAAGAAAATCGACAATATCATTATGCTGCTTTTTCTCCTCCTCTGAAAGCGGTCGCCAACGGTTCGGTTCAGAGCAATCAAACGCATCGCGGTCCGAATTGTCTTTTACCCGGCATCTTTTGGTGAACCGCCCGGGATAATCGACTTCGGAAATGTGGATCAGGTTCTTTTCGGCTGGAGCCAGCAGATGCATTAATTTTTCAACGGTTCGTTTTTTCCCGCTATCAACATCATACGATCCCGCCTGGTCACACCAGACAAGCTTCCCACCTTCTTCTGCAAACAACACCAACGCGGTTATCTCCGCATCAGACATAAACCGTGTTCCCGGGACAACAATCACCTTATATTCGTTAAACTCTTCAGGATGATTGGCATTTACCATCGTCCACTGCAGATTGCCATGAATACAGGCCTGAGCCCAGCTATTAAAACGATTTCTTACTGTAGTATTATATTCCGGATCAAGTTCCCGGCCCATTTGACTATCATAAAATGCCAGGAACGTATTTTCCCTAACATGGAAAAGCGCATTAAAGTGTTCATTTTCATAACGATGAAATTCGATCTGATCCGCGATTAACTCCGGGTTGACCGGATCACCCAAGTAGCGTTGTCCCGAATAGAGCGATAATGCCCAACTAAAAATCTGCGCATCCGCGGCTTGTGGATAATAAAGTGCTAAAGCAGGAATGTTGCGTTGCCTGGTAATCATATTACAGTGAATGCTTTCGAAAACATACTCCGGCCAGGAATAACGGATAATACCACAACAGTGTTCGACAAACCCCCAGTCAAGTCGCGGCAATTCGTCAAAAACAAATGCCCATGGACTCACCCATGCAACACTTGTTGCCGTGTAATTTGGACGAAGCATTCTTAGCCCGCGCGCCTCATAACGTTCGACAACCGCTTTATGAAAATCCAATGAACTTTCGTAACGAAAACGTTTCCAGGCAATAAAGCGCGGCGCATACTGGTCTTTAATAAAACTCCGCCACTCATCACCGGGCTCAGGCAGGTCATAGCCCGTTTTTTCCTTAAATTTTGCGCGACAGGCATAGCAGGCACAAGAATTTATATCGAAATCAGCCTCGCCATTTTTTCCAATGGAATTAAGAGCACTGACAAACTGTATATCATCGGTCATAATCCCATCAATCCCCACATCATAGAGGGTATCCAGATAGTCCAAATAAAATCTCCGGTAATCTGGATTATTATGGCATAAAATATACGCATTCATAAAGCTGATAAACGGCTTGCCCGTTAATCCGGAAACCTGCTGCATCTCCCTGAATGTCACGCCGTTGTAAACACTATCCTCCTGCATATCTTCTTCCAGACAAGGCCAGAATTTGGCATCGCTGTACCGCAGAATCTCTTCGCGTTTTTCAGAAGTATCGTAATTCCAGGTCAGACAGGCAGAATGGTGCTCAACCACCAACAAACCGTGTCTGTGATAGGCTTCTGTCAGACGGCGAAGATTTTCTGTCAGTTTCGGGAAAAAGCGCCTATAACTCCACCTGAAGTGTGTACCCCCAAAAGTGATTAAATGGGTAAAGCCTGCTGCGGCATCTTGCCGCGCCCAACGGTCAAATTCCTCATCAGAAATGTTTATCAATTCATAATCTTTATATCGAAGGAAACGCCAGGAGGCACAGAATGGATCATGTTTTTTACTATCATACATACTTATAAGCTCCACCTTCTCAATTTATTTCATTACCAGCCTAAGCTCCTTATCCCGGACCAGGCTGGTAATCTAAGGATTAATTCTATTTGGTTTTTCCCGGTATTGTAATCATAGCTAATGAGTTCAACTGTAATTTCAGTTCAAAAACCAGCTTGTCTCCGTCAAATCGGTAATCTTTTAATGGAACCTCTTTGATTTCACAATAGGGGAGAACTTCTTTCAATTCCGGGTTATCTTTTGCTTTAGGTTTTCCCATTTCAGCGAATTTCGTATATGGATCCCCATGATTTTTATCGACAATGGTGATCGAAGGACTAATATTTTTTGAACGTCCGCCCCAGGGGAGCTCCAATCTTACCGACGACTTTTCACTACTGTCGAGATTTGCCTCCGCAAAAGTGGTTACCAAAATTTTAATGGTTCCATCTTCTTGGATTGCCGCAATAGCATCGAGAGGGTCGTTGCTTCTTGAAACGTTCAAACGCTTTCCGCCTTTTAGCTGGTTAAGCAAGGTAAAACTGTGGAAAACAGCCTTGGGAATACCTCGATTGGTGAAAATTCCCAAGTCTCCATGAAAGTGGTCTTCCCTCTGCTGATACAATTGGTCCACAAGACTATAAAAATATGCTCCAGCAATTTTCTTGTCCAAAAATTCACGAGCAGCTTTAACATTCAGAGCTGCGCAAGTGTGGGTATCCAAATATGGACTGCTCATGGAATCAGCATTATATTCTGTTACGTAGATCGGCTTTCCCTTT
>QKAL01000125.1 GCA_003246475.1 Lentisphaerota bacterium | reverse complement strand
ATGGCATAGGACTTCTTATCCAGCAGACTCATCTCTATCTTGACGGAATAGGGATATATCGTAGCTCCGTCTGCTAATGGGTTGTTGGACTTATCATAACAGGCGAATTTTAATTTTGTGACATATGGAATAATGTCGGATATAGCAGGAGTGTATTTTGAGAGATCGATTTTGTCTGCCAGAGTTGCTCCATAATAAAAGTCTGACCAATTTGATGAGTTTGTGTTACTCGCATATTGAATCTGCAAGGTGTTTTTATCAGTTGCAGCAGCATGGTTCACCGAAAATTTCACAATGTAAATCGATGACGTCTTGGGGTCGGCATCAAAGACCCTCCTGGTCACAAAATTAATAGAGCCGTAGCTGGTAGGATTTGTTGCATCATTATCATATTGCATCGGAATAACATTATTTTCAAGGATCATTGTCTGAATCGAACCGGCAATTAAATCCATGGCAATTCGGGCATCGGCATAGGTGGTATTACGTTTTTCCGACTCGGACCATATTTTCTGTGCCCCGCTGAAAAACTGCATCAACAACAACATCAGAATGCTGAAAATACCCATCGCCACAATGAGTTCAAGCAGGGTAAAACAACGTATGGTTCTTTTTTTATTCATATTTGAATATTTCATATTGATAATAACGTTTTTGTCTCTTGTCATACGGTATCTCCGAAGGCCAGCTTATTTCAACGACAAGACTGACCGCATATGCAACTGGAACGGATGTCAAAATTTTGTTAACGGACAAATCCTGAATTGAATTATTGGACCCATCAAGACGTTTACCAACTTTTACAATAGCCGAGAAATCAACGTTATTATTAGATTTTATTTCGACCTTCCAATATCCAGCAGAATTTGTACTATAGATGTTGTTTCCAGATATGAGGTTATATGACGTCACTCCTGTATCGTCTGCGGCAATAGTGCTGATTGATGGCACGAGTGCATTGAATGCAGACCAGTCTTTGCGCCCTTCTGACTCGAGATAGTTGATAAACTGCTCGGCGACGTCTGGGGCGTTGTTGTCGCCAATGGAGTCACGGGAGGCGTTGAGGGCAACCGGGAAGAGCGCCATGATCCCGGCAATGCCAATGCCGACAATCGCCAGCGCCAGCGCTATTTCCACCATATTGAAACAGAATATTTTACGTTTCATTTTCATTCGTAACTCGCCCTGCCGGTGAATTTACTGACTTTTATTGCCATATAATTCAATGGCTTACCTGTTGATGGATCTTTACTCACAAGAGTCTTATTCGCAACAAGTTTCGATGTAAATACCCCATCCGTAACTTTAATGTACAAATCATTGTTTATCATACCGCCAAAAGGAGTAAAAATAATTGCACCATAATCTAATTCTGCCACATTTACACCCTTTTTAACGCCTTTTATTTTAGGGTACAGCAAAGGGTAATCGCCATTAACTGTTGTGTCTAAAGTTCCCGCGGTACTTTGATCGTCCACTTCAAAAATAACGGTTCCATCTGGAAGCGTTTGCCACTTACTGCCAGGAAGCCAACCGGCAAAAAAATAGTCCGGGTCATTATATGTAAGATAACATAGCCGGAACCCTATATATTGGTTCGTCTTCAATTCAGCTTTTACCATAGCATCTGTAACCTCATCAGCAGAATCTACAGGCATAATCACCGCAACATAGCGTCGCTGGGCGATGGCTTGGGAACGGGCAAGGGAGAGGGCGGTGCCGATTGAGGCAGCGGCACTGTTGACCCGGTTGCCTTTGGTGATTTTCTCAAAAGCCGGAATCGAAATAGACAGCAGAACCCCGATGATCGCAATGACCACCAGGATTTCCACCAAAGTATAAGATTGTTTATGTCCGTACCGCATCAATATTTATTTGTCCCAGGAATTGACGTCATCAGTTTTGTATGTGTTACCGCTCTCCACATATTTTTTTGCGCCGCCATTTGAATTATTTAAACTATAATCATCACGGTTGTTGGGACCATAACTGTATATAAAAACGCTTCCTTTCAAAGTAATACTATTTGGATGACCATTTCCATTCCAGCGATTATCACTACTGGTATCACCGATATTAGGAATACCGGTTATAGTAACCTGACCGTCATAATTTGCATCTAAAAGGATTACATATCTGACTGGCAGCTTTTTTGACCAAGGATCTTTATAGGTCTCCCCGCCATTTACATCAACAGGGTCCAAAAATCTGACTCTTCTGAGGTTTGCATTAAAAACAGGATTGCCTACATCATTATCATCTTGGCAAGTGCCAGGGGCCCAATAACGATCGCCATTGGGCTTTTTCAATGGGGGGACCAGTGTAAGCCATCCGATCAGACGGTCATAATCATCAGGATTATTGGTGTCGAGTTTAATATCGCCATTATAATTTGGAGCACAGGGAAAAGGGAAGACACCATATGTGCTTTCATATGAAAGGATTGCTAATTTAATTGAACTCATTTCTGAACGGGCTTTAGTTGCCCGCGCCTTCTCCTTCATGCCATTGATTGCGGGAATAAGCATACCTGCCAAAACGGCGATAATGGCGATGACCACCAGGAGTTCGACCAACGAAAAATGCTGTTTTTTCATACTTTTGCGCCCCAATGTAAACGTTTTCTAACTACTATTATAGCATAATGTTATATAAAAATCAAAAATTTGCGATATCATCACTGGTTTTGGTGTCGGTCTTTGTTGGATCCGCACTACCGTTTAAAGTCATGTCCGCTTTCCAAAGATCTTTGCCATCAATTTTACCATCCGGTCCGGCGGAAACAATGTCAAAAGAAGAGGTGTTTTTATTGCCGGGGCAGCAATAATAGATGGGGTTGCCCCAAGCATCGACAAGAATACCAGAAACAACATTAGCCTGCAAAACCGTTTCAGCATCAATGGTTTTAAGGAAATAATTTTTTGAATCAGTATCCGGCCAGGTTCCCTGGCCCATGTTATTCAATTCAAGATAGAAGTAATTATTTGCGCCAACATCATTCTGGGGGTAATAACCGTATTTGGCTTTGAATGCTTCAAGAGCGACTTCGAGTTTTTTGATGAGGGCTTCGGTTTTGGAACGTTTGGCTTTGTCCATGGCAAGGCTGTATACACCTACACCGATAGCCATAAGCACGCCGAGAATAGCAACTACGGCCAGGATTTCGACCAGCGTAAAGCGACGGTTAATGCAGCGCCGAGCCTTGCAAAGCCTCATAACTTCTCCTGAAATTTCAGTGTAATTATCGTTTATTTTTCACCATTTGAGGGAAAAAACACGTGTATAAGGACTAATATAAACAGCAAAAAAGTAAAAGGCAAGGTAAAAACGTCAAAATATGTATAATTTGTCATATCTGATATGGTTAAAAGTCGAATGCGGGAATGGTAAATTTAAGTTTTTTTAAAGCAGACAAATGCCTTTCATGCCCGAACTTTCAACGTTCACCCGTATGGCACTCAGCCTTGAAGTGGTTTACCAGTCCTCACCGCGGAATTTAAACCCATCCGGAACGTCGAATTTGCCAATAAACGGGCCCGGGGTTGCCGAAAATCCCATCGTGTTATTATCGGGGATTATTTTCCCATCCAGAAAAAATTCATTCCAATCAAAAAGATAAAAAAATTCCGAAGCAACCGTATTGCTGACGGAACGCAGATAATTTACCTTGCCAATCATGGACTTATCTGTGATTACGGAAAAAGGCTGGAACGTCAACCTGCTTTCAAGAAACGGTGTGCAATAACAATCTACCATAAAACCAAGATTTCGGTAATAAATTTCATTAATTATGACCCCAACCTGGCCGGTGTTTGCATTTGAAACGCTAAAGCTTTCGTAGCCGCCAGAGACTTGATATTCAATCAGCCAACCATATCCGGCCGGCACCCAGCTGCCCGCGGCGAATTTGCCGACAAGTCCGTTCCAGGATTTTGCAGATAAAGAATCGCCCTCAACTGCCCTTCTCACAAATTTGGCGCTGGTATAGTATCTCATCACAATCCAACGCAACAAATTGATTACACGGTATTTCTGGAACAGATACCTGCTCCAGAGCAGCGGGGCTAGGATGCAGTCGGAATAAACGATCTCCGTTTCATTGAGATATTCGTATATAGCCTTTTTTGTCCACATCGGAATGGAGGCAAGGCCGGTGAAACAGCCGCCGTTGACCGTATGATTGACATATTTGGGAATTGTTGTATTCAGCGCCGATTCAAACGCGGCAAACCATACCTTGTACGGGTAGGTTCGTGTCCCGTAATAATCAAATGACGGCGACAGCGGCACCGGCGGAGTAATTGCCGACTGGTAGACGATCGCCCGGCGTTCGTTGAGCGCAGCGGCGAGACCGGACATGATCAAATGCTGCGGCGACAGGGTAATATTCGGAAATCCGTAATCGGTCCACATGTGATAACCTCCTGAAATTAAATGATGGTTATCAACGGAAAGATTTGTCAACCAGGAACGTCACAGGCTCCAAGGCAACCGGCCAGGAGAAGAACGGTCAAGCCCCCCGGAATGGAGAATTGTTTGCAACATATTGACGAGACGTGATTTGTCCTGCGGAAAGCGTCCTTCCAGCGGAACAGGATTGGAGGTATGGTTGGCACGGAACACGGTTTTTCGCAGCTCAAGTTGTTCAACCATGGACAGAAGTTCCGCACCCGCCTCATATTCGGTAATTGGGCGGTAGCCTTCATACATTTCCGCGCCAGGAACCTCGATAAAGCGCAGCGCGGAAAGCAACCGGGGCTGCATGCGGTTGAGAACGGAGGCGGTCAAAGCGGCATGTCGGGCAGAGCCGTCTCGACCCGCCAGGCCGATAAGGATCATAACCGATGCCTTGAGTCCCTGTTCCTGCGCCCGGGTCACGGCAGTAATCATGTCCTCAATCTTCTCACCTTTATCAACTTTATCCAGCAATGTTTGGTCACCAGACTCAAGCCCCATGTATAAGGTGTTAAGTTTGAGATTCTTGAGAACCCGTAACTGTTCCGGAGTCTTGGACAATATGGAGCTGCCGTTGGCATATAGGTTGACACGGGCAAGCATGGGAAAACAACGGTTAAGTTCCTCCAGCAGAGATTTCAATCGGTCAAAAGTAAAAAGCATCGCATCGCCGTCCGCCAGAAAAACGCGCCGGGTTTCGGGATAATATTGTGATGCACGGCGAAATTCGGCGATAACATCTTCATTGGGACGGACATTATAACGAACGGACTTATACATGCCGCAGAAACGGCAACGGTTATGAGGGCAGCCATAGGCAACCTGA
Organism: Lentisphaerota bacterium; assembly: GCA_003246475.1. Taxonomy (GTDB): domain Bacteria; phylum Verrucomicrobiota; class Lentisphaeria; order Victivallales; family SZUA-371; genus SZUA-371. Next base: position 16,678 of record QKAL01000125.1, on the reverse strand, counting down.
AAGATCAGACTATCAGCCTCTGCCGGAGGGCGGAAAAGCGGCTCGCGATAATTAATTATCTCCTTGTTCCAAAACATTATGCCCCTACTCTCATTACATGCTTTTCCGGTTGTTGCAACAGCATAACATCCGTCATTTTTCCGTCAAAGTCCGGTTCATAGCGCCCTGCCGATAACCTTCCAGATTCAGCAGAACCGCTATAAACCCCAACTGTTTAAGTTTGTCCGTTATTTCCTTTCTGAAGCTCATAATATGACGGAAATATGACGGATCCACCTCAATCTCTGCCCGTTGTTCGACATAACGGACCCGACAGCCGTCAAACCCGAGAGACAGGAGGAAGTCCTCTGCCAAAGCCACCATTCCCAGGATCTCCGGTGTTATCCGGGTATGGTAAGCCACTCTTGAAGCGAGGCACGCCGAAGCGGGAGTGTTCCAATTGGGAAGGGTATATTTGCGGCTGAGGCGACGGATCATATTCTTATTGAACCCGGCCGCAATGAAAGGATGGATAACCCCCAGTTCATCGGAAGCTTTGAGCCCGGGGCGGTAATCGTCAAGGTCATCACAATTGGCGCCATCGGCAATAGTGGTAATATTACGGGCGGAGGCCGTCTCCCGGATAGCTTCGATAATCAACCGCTTGCAATAATAACAGCGCAACGGATGGTTGGAACTGAGATGCTCGCATTCAAACGGGGAAAAATCTATCGCGATGAAATTGATTCCCGCGTGTTGCGCCCAAGAGGTACAGAAATCGGTCTCGGACGGTTTAATCAGAGAGGAGCGGACGTGGACCAGAAGAAGGTTTTCTTTAAGAACCTCACCCGCGATCCTGGCCAACAACGTACTGTCGGTTCCGCCGGAAAATGCGATTGCCATTGAGGAATGCTTGGCTATCTCCTGTTGCAACCTGGCAATGGCAGACGCTGTCAATTTTCCACTGCAAGGCTTATCCGTCATTTTTCCGTCATTTCCCCGTCAACATATTTAAGATACTCCTGTTCAAGCACATCGGCCATGTATTGCCAGGCAAACTTTTCCGCAACAAGTTTTTTTCCATTCTCACCCATCTGGGCGGCCAACGCATCGTCAGCAAGGATTTTCAGAGCGGAGTCAACTACCTTATCGATGTTCTCCGGAGGAACTGTATAGCCGGTTTTACCATTGATAATGACTTCCGGTGTTCCGTCAAGGCTGTACCCGATGGCGGGTTTGCCTGAAGCCAGAGCCTGAACCACACAACGCGGCAGCCCTTCGCGCAGGGAGAGATGAACAAGGATGTCCATCTGCGCCAGATAACGGTAGACCTGATCCGGAGGAACCAGACCGGCAAAGGAAAATCTTTCGGCAATACCGAGGTCCTTGATCTGGCGCTGGATCTGCTCCAGCATAATGCCGTTGCCAACGATCAGGAAATGAACTTTGGGATATTGTTCCGCGATGGCGGCAGCGGCGGGAATAAACTGTTCATACCCTTTAAGCGGAAAAAGACGGGCAACGGTACCAATGACTTTAGCATCCTGAGGAATGCCTAGCTGAACCCGCAATTCCGGCTCCGGACGGGAATTGAGAAATTTGTCGATTTCCATGCCGCTGTAGACCACCATGTATTTATCACGGGGAGCCACGCCCTCGGCCACACACTGATCGATCATTGCCTGAGCCACAGCATAAATACGGTGGCAGTAACGTGCCGCCAGTTTTTCAGCATGGATGTAAATAAAATTTTTCCACGCTTTTTCATAACGATGAAAAGCCTGTCCGTGAACGGTATGAGTAACAAAGGGTACTCCGGCATGGCTGGCGGCTATCCGGGCAATAACCCCCGCCTTGGAGCTGTGAGTATGAACTACGTCAAATTTTCTGGCTCGGAAGAATTTTTTCAGGGAAAAATAGGCTCTCATATCGGTGATCGGACAAATCTCGCGGGTCAGGAAAGGATTTTCCACTATTTCAAACGGGGGGAAATCTTTATTGGCCAGCAATTCACCTTCGGGGCCGGGCGAAGGACCAGTCACCAGGGTTACCTCATGGCCCTTGTTGACGTGACCAATGATAGTCAAGAGCGTATTTTCCTGAGCGCCACCGACAATCATACGGGTGATAACATGACATATCTTCAGTTTTTTCATGGCAATATAAACTCTCTGACGGTTCGATTGCTGGAACGTGGAATCTCAAAATGACAGGAGTACCGGTCATATGATAAATCCCAAACATCATCTCCTTCCGGATCGGTTCTGCAAGTGATTTGCGCCCGCCTGTCTCCGTTACGGTAATCTAACGTCATAACCGGCGGCTCGCAAGTGATTTTCATCTCAGGAACGCAATAACCGGAGAATTTGTTTTCCGGTCCGATACTGAAGGTACATGAGGAAGAGGACGAGGAAAAAGCCGCAACCGTTTCGAATGCGACGGCGTTATTCCGCCCGTCAGGCATATCGACTTCTTTAACAGAAATATTATGCAGAAACGCCTCAAGACCTCCGGCACGCGCCTTGACGGCAGACGTCAAAATGATCCGGTCCACCTTGGCTACGCCGTTACGGCGCAGATAATTGGTTAGATCTCGCGCCATCGCTGCATCCGGAACATCGACAACGGAAACCCCCGTTCCTCCAGGCGCAATCAGTACCATCGCCGGAGAATCACCTTGATTGCCGTAAAATACCGCCAGTCTGGCCGGAGCTGTCTGCGCCTGCCAGTGCCAGAATCCGATACTCAACAATATGAGCGTCAGAGCCAAAAACATCGTTCGATTGCGCCCCCCGGCAATCAACAGAGTCAGCGCCAGATAAAATATCGCCAGAGACCACCACGGAGGAAAGGGGATAGACCATACAGCAAGAGCCTGATCGAAGGAATGGCACAACCCGTTCATCGTTTGAAGAGAAATTTCTATCACCCAAGCCAGTATATGGTTGAAAAAAAGCAGAGGAAACAGCAGCAGTTTGAGGGCTGCGGCCAGAAATATAACCCAGACCACGGGAATTATAATGAAATTAAGCAGAATGGTCTGAGGGCAATAAAAACCCTGGTAAAAAACCGTTATTCCGGTACTTGCCAAAGCCGCGACAATACAGGATAGCAAGCCGGCAAGCATGGCGGTGCAAACCTTTGAACAAGCAAACCGGAAACCGTTGACGCCTCCGGGGATCCATAGGCGAAATTCTCCCGGAAGCGCCGCCCATTCGCGAATACGGCCGGAGGAGGCAACCAGAAAACCAACAACGGTAAAAGAAGATTGAAAGCCTGCATCCTGCAAATAGTGAGGATTATACAAAAGGATCAGGAGCGCGGAGAAAAAAACGCTGTTCAGTCCGGGGGTGCGTAACAACATCGCGCGGCAGGACGCCCAGACCGCGATCATAATAAGAGTCCTCACGGCCGGCGGATTCATTCCGGTGGAGATGACATAAAGCAAAATCAGAAGCGGAACCAACAGGTTACGTAGCCGAAAGGGAAGCGGGCGGCCAAGCCAGAAAAAGACCAGCGCCAAAATCCCGACATGAAAACCGCTGACGGTAAGAACATGGATGGTCCCGGTCCGGATAAATCCCTGACGGTCTTTCCAGTCCAGCCCCTGACGACAACCGAAAAGCAACGCAGCGACCAGCTTCTTATTATCCTCGGACCGCATCCCGGAAGTCATCACCCGCAAAATTCGGTCGCGAGCCGCAAGAATTACCCTTTCGGCGGACGGCATCGGCGAACATGATGAAAGTATTTCCCGTGCATTGAACGTCAGCCTGATCCCCTGGGCTGCCAGATAATTTTTAAAGTCGAACCCGGCGGCGGCATCATCCATGGCCGCAATCATTTGTCCGGCACCGTTGAAGCGGTAAAACTTCCGACGCTCCTCGGGCTGGAGAAACACGCCGCCAAGAGTCAAAACATCGCCATAACTTAACCGAGGAGCATCTTCTGGCAACCGGATCAAGGTCTTTCCGGAAACCTGATGCCACTGTTCTGCCGGGGAAAAGCGCAATCTGAGAACTTCAACTTTTATCAGAGCAGGATTGGGCAGCCACGGGATCAATGTTCCGGTACAAGATGAATCGATAATTCTGACCTCGATCTCGGCACCGCAGTTCCCGATCCCGGTCAGGCGGGAGAAATCATCCGCCGGAAGGCGCATGGCAAAAACAAAACCCAGCACCCCTAGAACAAAACCCAGCAGAAAACGGATAAAATTGCGTTTCCCGCCAAACATCAACGGCAGGGCAACGACGACGGCGAAGGCAACCATCCAGACCTTGCATCCGCCAAGCAAGGGTAGCAATGCGATAAGCATTCCGCCAAGCACAACCCCGGCAGGATAGCGCGAAAGCAGCGCTCTCCAGCAACAGCAAACCTGCCAATCACGGGCAAACAGGAACCATTTTGGCATTTCTACGGGAAATACACTTTACTGACGCGATAAACGGCAATGGGTTCATACGGTGCGCTGCTAGTCAAAACCTCAATGATATGGTGCTTGTCGAATTTCCACAGATAAGCGTACATGGTATTATCAAAATTACTGACGATTTCCGGTTCGTTAGCATCGATAAATTCCTGTTCTGCATCAGTAATATCATCGAGTGTTTCCGCCGCATATTTCCTCATCTGAACTACTTGTGACTTGGGATCATTGTAATGTTGGATGTCATGTTCGATCTTTTTCCGCAGATTGTCCACTTCTTTCTGCGCGGCGTCGTCATTGGACTGACAGCCGGCAAACACCAGCGGCATGGCAACCGCCCCAATTGTTGAAAGAAGACGTCTTGTCAACATTCCTCATTCTCCTTGACTAATATTAACAGGTTGGTTCCTAAGTACATCATGATAGCGTTTAAGCCGGACAAAGCATTCTTCGGGAACGGCAAAGTCGCCATAGCCGGTTCCCAGTTCCAGCCCGGGGATGTTGTCGCCATGAAAATCAGTTCCACCGCTGACCTGAAGGTCAAACATTTCGGCCAGCTCCAACAACATCTGATGCTGAGCCGGGGTATATCCCGGATAATAGGCCTCAACACCATCGAGACCAAACGGCTTGATCTTCCGAATAATCCCGCGGACGTGAGAACGGGCAAATTTATTACGGTAAACCGGATGAGCCCAGACCGCAATTCCGCCGGCGCCATGAATCTGGCGCAGCGCCTCTTCCGGATGCGGCAGTTTTCGAGGGCAGAACCCCGGAGCTCCACGTTTCAGACAACGTTCAAATGCCTGCTTGCTGTCTTTAAAATAACCTTTTTCAATTAAAATGGCCGCCAAATGCGGACGGCCGATGCTGTCGCCGCCGCAACGGGCTTTGACTTCTTCCAGCGAAATATCGTAACCCAGCGAACGCAGTCGTCGCAACATCTCATCGTTACGGGCATTCCGGCCATCCCGGATTCGGTCTAGAAAAGCCAAAAGCTCCGGCGAATGGTGATCGATAAAAAAGCCCAGAATATGGATCTCGCGGCCGGAAAACAGCGAGGAAATCTCAACTCCTGGAATCGCCGTGAGGTTGGTTGAAGATGCTGCCGCGAGAAACTCATCGATCCCACCGACGGTGTCGTGATCGGTCAAGGCAATGGCATTCAGGTTCTGCTGTTGTGCCCTGGCGACGATCTCCGCCGGAGTTAGAGTTCCATCAGAAGCGGTACTATGAATATGAAGGTCCACATTTCCTGTTGGCATCAAGCGAAAAAATCCATTATTTGAAGGTGACGTTATTGCCGCAAAACTAAACCGGATTATAAATATAGATCAGAACTTGAAAAATCAAGAACGGAAAGTATATTTATATGCTCAAAGTAGTGATTGCAAAATGAAAATCCATTAATTGAGGACCATGATATGGCTGGAGTAATCAATTTGAAGACCATGACCGGCAATAAAAAGAAGTATTATGATCTCTTGATACACGCGAGGGCAATGGTTCTTAATCAGCTCCATTTCCACTCCGACGAAGCACTGAACAAAAACGATTCCGATCAGGAAAACCGTGGCATGGGAACGCATATGGCGGACCAGGGCGACAGCAATCTGCGTGAAATGGAATTGCAATTGATGACCGAAGAAGGAAACGTCGTTCGCCTGATCGAAGACGCCATCCAGCGGTTGGAAAACGATGAATACGGTACCTGCCAGGATTGCGGCGGGGAAATTCCCGAGGCCCGTCTGGAAATGAAACCGTATGCGGTATACTGCGTCAAGTGCAAACGTATCCGTGAAGAAAACAATGGAGTTAATCCTTACGTTGATTAATTTCAGGGAAAAAGCTGAAACCGGGAGTGCCGGGGAAAAACATCTCATCAATATTTCGGTAGTGATGGCAGTTTTACTGGCAATCCTGGATCAGGCGACAAAACTTCTTATCACCTGCAACTTTAAACTCAGCGAACGCCTGCCGGTCATTCCCGGTTTTTTCAATCTTACCTACATTACCAACAAAGGTGCGGCATGGGGCATGTTTAACGGTTATGGCTGGTTGTTGCTGCTGGTGTCAATCCTGGTTATGGCGGTAATCATCTGGCGGATGCGAGCCCTGACCGAGGGGTGGAAAGAGCGCTATCTGGCGCTGTTCATGGTTATCAGCGGCATCATCGGCAACTCCATTGACCGGTTCTGGCGGAAAGAGGTCGTCGATTTTCTGGACTTCCAATTCGGCTCATATCACTGGCCGTCATTCAATGTCGCCGACAGCGCCATCACTGTCGGGGTCTTTATCTTTATTATCTCAATTCTTTGTCGACCCTCGAAAGAAACCGCCAAGCCGCTACCGGAAACGGAGTAGGCATGACGGCGGAGCGGAAAACGCTGGTCATCATGGGGCCGACCGCCAGCGGAAAAACGGCGCTAGCCATCGCTGCCGCCAGAAAGTTTGACGGAGAAATTATTTCCGCCGACTCCATGCAAGTCTACCGCGGCCTGGACATAGGAACCGCCAAGCCAACAGCCGAAGAACAGCAGGCGATTCCGCATCATCTCATAGATATCCTCGACATCAGCGAATCGCTGGAGGTCTTTACCTTTGTCCGCCTGGCAGAAGAAAAGATGGCGGAGATCCGGTCTCGCGGCCGCTTGCCGATCGTCGCCGGCGGAACCGGGTTTTATCTGCGCGCCCTGCTCTACGGACTCGACCCCCTCCCTGCCGCCCCCGGGTTGCGCGCCGAACTCGACCGCAAATATGACCATGAGGAGGGGGAGAAACTGTTGATCGAGTTTATGCGAGAAAACGACCCGCTGGATCTGGAACGCTGTATCCTCAACCGGCGTAAACTTATCCGTGCCTGCGAAGTATTTCTGTTGACCGGGACCTCCATTACCGAACTCCAGACGTTAAAACAGCCGGAACTGCGTTTTCCGGTCGCCGCTTTTAAGCTGGACTGGGATCGGGGAGAACTGCGCACCAGAATCGAAATGCGGACCCGGCAGATGCTGGCTGAGGGATGGATCGAGGAGGCAAAGCGCATGATTGCCGCCGGAGTGCTGACCAGTCCGACGGCGCGCCAGGTGTTGGGATATCGCCATATAAACGACTATCTGGCAGGGAAATACGATTACGAGCAGCTGGTGGAGCACATTGCCACGTCTACATGGCAGCTGGCGCGGCGCCAACGCACCTGGTTCCGCAACCAGCATCCGGAAGCGGAAAGTCTATCCATGCCACAAGAAAGCGACCTTTTACTCTCGCAGATAGCCGGAAAACTCTGATTTCTACCTCCGCTGGTCATCGCGACGATAAATAGAAGGCGACTTGCCGAACTGGCGGCGAAACTGGTGCGAAAAGTAATTGCTGTCGTTAAACCCGCAACGCATTGCCACTTCACCCACCGATAACAGTCCGCAGGAGAGCAGCAACGCTGCCTTGCGCAAGCGCAGCTGAAGCAGATATTCAATCGGCGATACTCCCGTCGCCTTCAAAAAATGACGCCGGAAAGAACTGCCGGACATGCCTGACAACCGGGTCAGATTATCAAGGGAAATGTCCTGCTGATAATTTTTTTCCATATAGCTGATGATACGGCTGATACGGTCAGCGTGCAGATAATACCGTCCGTTTCCCGGTTCACAATTCCGTGACAGCAACAAAACCAGGTTCATAAACGCCGCAAGCATAGCAGTACGATATCCGGATTTACGCCCATTCTGTTCCGCAAACATGATGTTAATGGCATCCACGGCAGCGGGTAATATCTCTTCCTTGATTCTCAGATTGCCGGAACGGCGGTGCTCCCGTTCCATTTCCGGGGCGATGATGAACAACAACTGAAACCCGGGAATCGCATTGAGATCGTCGATAAAAGGTTCCATAACTTTCGGATAGAACAGGATATTAAAGATGTTCAGCGAGTCTTCCGCTTCATAGCCGTGATACTGCCAGGGGGAGACCAGAAAGACATTGCCGGCGCTGATCGGAAATCTCTCCCCGTCAAAAATATGGTGCCCGTTGCCGTTGCGCACAATCACCAGTTCGTAAAAGTCATGGTTGTGGTATGCCTCCGAACCGCCTGAACCGTAATAGCTGCCGGCGGCCCACAATGGCCAATCCCCTGTCAACGAAACTTCTTTAAATTTAAATGAACTGGTCATTTGAAGCGATCTTTTCCTACCCATATATCATTTTGAACAAATAACACCGACATGACGGACAATTTATTAAGGCAATAAATAAAATATCCATTAAAATATCCTTATTGTCAAGTGGAAAGTACTTTTTAAACAATAAAACATGCTTGAACATTTTATCGGGATAAAAACTATGTATGAATTAAGTTACTCAGATTATCAAAGCCGGGTTATGGCCGCGTGGCTGGGCAAAAGCATCGGCGGCGTCGTCGGTGCCGACGTCGAAAATCACAAGGAACTGAAACATCTGACCGCCGCGGAACTCTGGCCACCGGTTATCCCCCCCAACGACGACCTTGATATCCAGCTGGTATGGCTGGAGGCGTTTCAGGAACTGGGAACATGGTTGACCAGCGACGACCTGGTGCGCTATTGGCAGGACCGCTGCTGGTACAATTTCTGTGAATATGGCTTCTTTTTATACAATGTCCAGCGTGGCATCCGGCCGCCGCTGTCCGGCTACTGGAACAACGATTACTTCCGCGAATCCGAAGGCTGTCCGATCCGCAGCGACATCTGGGGCTTGGTCGCGCCCGGAAATCCCGCCCTCGCCGCCGAAATGGCGAAAATGGACGGAGAACTCGACCATAGCGGATTCAGCGTAGAGGCGGAAATGTTTTATGCCGCCATGACCGCGCAAGCCCTGGTCGCCAAAACCCGTGACGAAATAATCGCCGCCGGCCTGAGCGTGTTACCGCCGGACTCCCGTATCCATGAAGTAGTCCGCCGCACCGCCAGGATCGCCGCCGATTTCGAGGACTTTGCCGCCGCCTGGCGCGTTACCGTCCGCAACTACGGCGACCGCGATGCCTCCAAAGCCATCACTAATCTTGCGTTTGTGATGCTGGCATGGTTCAAGAGCAATGATGACTTTTCACTGGCGATGCAACATTGCGTCAATGCCGGATGGGATACCGACTGTACGGCGGCAACACTCGGCGGCATCCTCGGCGCCTGGAAAGGGGAGGCGGCCATTCCCGCCGGATGGCGTGAACAGCTCGGGGAAACACTGATCTGCGGCCTTATCATCGATCACGAAAATGCCCGGCTAACCGACCTGAGCGTGGAAACCGCCAAAGTCGGCGCGGAAATGGCCCTGACCCGCAACCATTGCGTCAAGTTGACGGGGGCGCCCCAAATTTCGGTCCGGCCACAGCCCGAACCCGTGGTAACCCTTTCCGTTGAATATGTCTCTGAACCAACTTTGTTCAACGCTGCCTCGACAGAGGTAATCATCACAGCATTTAATCCTCTGGCAACCGCCGTAGAAGGCGCGTTGACCGTCTATGGCCCGGAAAACATCTCCGTTTCGCTGGAAAAAACCACTATGCGGCTCAATGCAAACGGAACCGCCGCTGTAAGAGCAATCATCCAGCGGAAAAACCCCGGGAGCCCGCTTCAAGACAAAAACCTGTTTACGGCAGAACTCTCTTTCGGCACGGAAAAAGTCTGTCGCGAGTTCGGACTCGGCGGCGCGCGCCAATGGCTGGTGTATGGTCCCTACTGGGACATGTGGGATCGCCGCCGCCTGACCGTCTGTCCCTACTCCGGACCGGGACGCAACTGCAATCCCTATGCCGTCGGATATGGGTACGATTCCTATTCCCATTATCTGGATCTCGACCGGCCCTATCTGGATGAAGCGGCGTTGGCGCAGTACGATTTGCCGGATGAATCCCCGCGCCACGTGGAATCCGGAACCGATCTGATGACGGAAAAAGCCATGGGGGGCTGGTTCGGTCCTGCCTGCTATTACCTGACCCGAACCATTATCGGTCCTGAAGGAACCAAATATGTTCTCAATCTAACGCGCAGCGGCCGGATGCGCTTCTGGCTGGACGGCAAGGAAATCCCTTTGGACGCCACCGATCATGTCTGGTCCGGCTGCGACCGCGACCGTCCCGAAATCACCATGACCGGAAAACCCCAGCGCCTGACGGTCAAACTGTTGATGCCTTACGATCAGGGAGCGCTGTCTATCAATGTCTGGCGGGCGGGCGAGTATAAACAGCGCGCCGGATGGTCTTATCTTTCCGATCTGCTGGCGGATATTCCTCCGACCTGCGGGTACAAATACTAAATAAGGACAAGGTTTATGGAAAACCAAAATATCATTGTAAAAAACACGTTTTATGAGTTGACTCTTGATTCAAAAACCGGCAGCATACAGCAGTTCGGCCCGCCAGGAGTCCCGATGCTGGCGGCCTCCGGCAGTGAACCACTTTTTATCCTTTCCATGCGCGACAATGACGGAAAACAGGAGCTGATCGACGCCACGCAGTTCGACAAGATCCGCATCGACCGGCAGCAGCGCGGCCTGGATACGTTGATCGATGTGATCTTCTCTCAGAACGGCAGTCCGCTGATCGTCACCGTTTCCGCCCGCTGTCCGGAAAATGAGCCGAACACCTACTGGCGCATCGCCGTCCAAGGCATCTCTCCGGACAAATATCTGGAATGGACCGACACTCCCGGAACCAGGATCATCAACGACCTGCCGGAAAATAACGGCAAGGGAGAGATCTTCTGGCCAGGACACGAAGGATGTGTCATCGACGCCATGAAACCACGCTACGGCGTTCCCCCATTCCAGAATGATTACCTTACCTACCCGTTCAACGGCGTCAAAGGTTATTATCCCGGCGCTTGCCAGATGCAGTTCATGGCGTACTACAACGAACGCGGCGGCATCTATTACGCCGCCCACGATCCGAGCCACGGGCCCAAAGGCGTTGACTTCATGCCGACAGAGGACATGGGTAGTTTTCACTTTTTCCTGCAGGTCTTCTGCGGAACTGACCGCCGCGATGCTTACGAACAGGACTGGGATGTAGTAATGGGCGTATTCAACGGCGACTGGATGACTGCCGCCGAACGCTATCGCGACTGGATGGAAACTACCGACTCCTCCTTGCCGAAGAAGCTCAAGGACAATCCGCGCTGCCCCGAATGGCTGAAAGAGGCCCCTGTCGTTCTGATGTACGCGGTTCGCGGCGACGGCGACGACAAGGGCGAATTGCCGCCCAACGAATATTTCCCCTATGAAAATGCCATGCCGACAGTGACACGCCTGTCCAAGTCTTTCGATTCCAAGGTAATGAGTCTGCTGATGCACTGGGAAAGCACCGCACCATGGGCTCCGCCATATGTCTGGCCGCCATACGGTGGGGAGGAATCACTGCGGAAATATACCGATATGCTGCATCAAGCCGGACATACCATCGGAGTATATTGTTCGGGCGTCGCCTGGACTCAGACCAGCTCCATCACCGACTATTCACAGGAAGAAAAATTCGAACGAGAAGGACTGGCCGAAGAAATGTGCCTAGGCCCGAGCGGGGAAATGAAAGCGTCGATCTGCAATGGTCCGAGAGGGCAGGGGCAGCGCCTCGGATATGAGATGTGCATCGCCCGTGAATGGCCGCGCCAGACCGTCCTTGATGAAATCAAGAAAATCGTCGGCTCCGGAATCGACTATATCCAGTATTTCGACCAGAACATGGGAGCCGCCGCGCCGCTGTGCTATAATGCCGCACACGGGCATCCCGGCGCCCCCGGTCCCTGGCTGACCCGGGCAATGCAGTCACTGGTCGACGATGCCGCCGACATGATCGCCGAAATTAACCCCCAAGCCACTCTGGGATGCGAATCCGGTGCCGCACAGCCGTACCTGCGCAGCCTGATGTTCAGCGACCTTCGTTTCAACCTGCAGTTCATCTATGGCAAAGCGGTTCCCGCATATGCCTTTTTGTTCCATGAATATGTCAACAACTTCATGGGGAATCAGGTATGCACCAACTACTGGCTGGACGCGAAGAAATCCCCGGACCATCTGCTCTTCCGTACCGCCTATTCTTTTAATGCCGGCGATACCCTGTCGGTAGTACTTAAGGATGGCGGCAACATCCATTGGAGCTGGGTGGCAAAATGGGACATCCCCGGACCGGATCAAGAAGCCATTTCCACCATGATCCGCAATCTCAACGCCTGGCGGCAGAATGCCGGAAAAGAGTTTCTCCTTTTCGGTCGGATGCTCAAGCCATTCCCGGTCTCCTGCGATAAATACATCCTCCACTATACCGCCGGTCAGCCACGCGAACAGACCACCCACGATTCGGTTCTGTCAGCACGCTGGCAGACGGGTGAACGCAAAGCCCAGTTCCTGACTAATTATCTGCGTCATGAACAGGTTGTGGAAATCGATTTCGGCAAGTCGATCAATGTAACCCTGACGCATGACGCGGAAGGGAAAAAGCAGGAAAAAATCAATGGCTGCAATAAACTGAGATTGACCATCGCTCCGTTGTCTGCGGTCATGATCGAAGAAAACTAAACGCCCCCCCAACTTCCGCCGCCCGTCTTACAAGCCGTGGCGGCGGATTTCTTACCCAAGCAATCCAAACAGGATTACTCCCAGAACTGCCGAAAGCACCAGTATCCAGGTTGCAGGAATCTTGAACCAACGGGATGCAACCAGCGCAACGACAAAAATCACCGCTCCCGGCCAGCATATGCCGAAAGCCGGTTTCGCCGCTCCCCCGCCGGACAAATGCGACATCAGCCAATTCACTGGCAGCGGGGCGGTAAAAACCGACATCTCCGCAAAAAACAACACCGCCGCCGCTATCATTCCCAGAACCGCCGGACGAATACCAGCCAGCATCCCTTTTACCGCCAAGCTGTTCTCAAACGCCTTGACAAAATGCACCACTATCGAGATAATGACCAACGAAGGCACCATAAGCCCGGCAGTCCCAACCAGCGCTCCCGTCACGCCACCGTAGTTATATCCGATGTAGGTTGCGGCATTGATCCCGACCGGCCCGGGCGTAACTTGTGCTATCGCCATAATATTACCAAAATCCGCGGCGGTTATCAACTGATAGCGCCGCACCAGCTCCTCCTGGAGCAGGGGAATCATCGCATAACCTCCACCGTAGGTAAAAAAACCGATCTTGAAGAATATCCAGTAGAGCTTGAACAGCGTCATTTTTCCTCACCCTCCTCCGTGGCGGAGCCGCAACAGACGCGGATCCCCCACCAGCAACCGGCCAATCCCAACAACGCCGCCGCCGCTATCACCCAGACCGGGTTCACCCTGAATAGTACCAGGGAAACAAAGGCCGAAACAACCAAACCCCATTCAAACCGTCCCTTGATGATCTTCTTCCCCATGCTGTAAACCGAAAGGGCTATCAGAGCGCAAACTCCCGAACGCACCCCGATAAAGGCATGGTCGAGCCATGGATGCCCGCCCCATTGCGTCATGCAGGCGGCAACGGTGACGATTACGACAAAAGCAGGCGTCACCACACCTATAACTCCCGCCAGCGCCCCAACAAATCCCGCCATCCGGTAACCGATGAACACCGCCGCATTCGCCGCAATTACTCCTGGAACCGATTGCACGATCGCAATGACGTCGGCAATGTCTTCGGCAGTGATCCATTTTTTTCTTCGGACAAACTCCTCCTCGATAATCGGAATCATGGCAAAACCGCCGCCCACTGTAAGAGCCGAGATCTTAAAAAACGTCCAGAACAGAACCAGCACCCTGTTCCGTGTGTTGTTGTCCGTATGTTCCGTATCCATCAGAGATCCATCCCGGCGTTGGAAAACCATTTTCCTGTCGCCGGCGGCTTAAAATCGCGGAAAGACTGCAACAGCGCAAGAGGGTCTTGAGAAACCGGCAGTAGCGCAAGATGCTCCGCACGAATGAATTTTTCCGCCACCGCATGTTTTAAGAAGGCTATCAGAGAGTCATAATACCCGCAAATATTAAGCAGGCCGCAAGGTTTGACGTGCAGACGCAACTGCCCCCAGGTTACCGCCTCGAAAATCTCCTCCAAAGTACCAAACCCGCCCGGCATGGCAATCATACCGTCGGCAAGATCAAGCATCATCTTTTTGCGTTGATGCATATTGTCCACCACATGTAACTCGCTCAGATGATGGTGCGCTACCTCGTTTTTCAGATGATGGGGAATGATTCCGATGACTCTGCCACCGTGCTCGAGAACCGTATCGGCAATCGCGCCCATCAGTCCGACCGATGCCCCCCCATAAATCAACTCAAGGTTTTGCGCCGCCAGTGCTTCGCCCAGCTTGACCGCCGCCGCCAGATATTCTTCCCGACCGCCGGCATTGGAGCCGCAATAGACACAGATTCGCTTCATCGATAAAAACCCCTAGTTCTCCATCCGGAGTCCCATATTAACCGCTTCCGAGGCGGAAATCTCGTGCGACTGCAACATCACCATACGGTAATATATTCCCTGTTTTTCCATCAACTCTTCATGCGTCCCCAATTCGGCGACCTCACCCTGATCCAGAACTACGATCCGGTCCGCATTGCGGATAGTCGAAAGGCGGTGCGCCACAACAAACGTCGTCCGCCCTTTTATCAGACGGTCCAGCGCCTCCTGGATCAACGCCTCAGACTCAACATCCAACGCGGATGTCGCCTCGTCCAGAATCAATATACGGGGATTACGCAACAGCGCCCTGGCGATCGCCATGCGCTGCCGCTGTCCGCCGGACAATCTGGCACCGTTTTCCTTGACCGGAGTATCCAGCCCCTCAGGCAGGGCATTGACAAACTCCGTCAGATTGGCGCTGCGGATCACCTCCCAAAGCTGTGCTTCGGTAACATTTTTCGAGCCGTAGGTAATGTTTTCCCGGATACTGCCGTCAAAAAGGATCGTCTCCTGACTGACGACGGAAATAAATCGGCGGTAAGAGCGTAAATCTATCTCGTTCATATTATTACCGTCAATATAGATCGTCCCTTTCTGGGGGCGGATAAATCCAATCAGCAGCTGCATGAGCGTCGATTTTCCCGAGCCGGATGGACCGACCAGCGCAATCGTTTCTCCCTCTTGGACATTAAGTGAAAAATCCTTTACCGCGTATTTATCGTTATTCTCATAGCTGTAACACGCCTTGTCAAAGACAAAATTTCCGTTGATCTCGTCGATATCCGGTTTGTTGGAGTTCATTTCCATGTCCGGGCATTCCAGCACCTCGCCGATCGACTTGACCGACTCCAGCCCCTTGGTAATCATCGGCAGGGTGTTCATCAGACCCATAACCGAACCGGTAATCGAGTTGAAATAGGTAGTCAGCAGCACCACATCACCCACCCCGGCATGAATAATCTTCTTGTGACACAAAAGCACCGCGGTAAACAACGCGATCAAGTTGAACATCATGAACACCACCCAGTTTACCGATCCATACACCGAGTTCAGGAAATCCAGACGCAAGCCGGTCGTTTTGACTTTTTCCAGCTTCTGGTTCACCTTTTCCAGCTCATCATGCTCCACGTTATGCGCTCTGGTGATCGGAATGAGCTTCAGCATCTCGATAATCTTGCCGGACATCTCTTCCATACTTAAACGAAAGTCCGTATTGTACTCGCTCATGCGTTTACGAACCAGCTGATAAATTAAAATCGCAACCGGAACAGTAACCAGATAAAACCACAAAAATTGCGGCGCACGGATTGACGTCACCACAATCGCGGTAGCAAACGAAATAATGATCATCGGCATGCTGTCAACCAGCATCCGCGTCATCGACTCCACATTCTCCACATCACGCAGGACCTTGATCTGTAACACGCCCATCTTGTTGTTGGTATGGTAGGGAATAGAAAGATGTTGCAGCCGGGTACATAGCTGCGAACGCAGATTCCGCTCCACCTCACGACTGACAAGGCTGAACACGCGGATATACCACATGTGCGTCGGAATGTTCTGCAAAACAAAAACACTGCCGATAATAAACTGTGTTAAAAGAGCACCAATAATATCAGGATCGGGATTGGTGAGAATATTGATAATATTCGCAGTGATGATCGGCGTTACCCAAATAGGACTCGCTTTTACCACAAACAGAAATAACGCCAGCAACAACTTCTTCGTATGATTATGGTAGAAACGAAGATATGACTCCACCGCCTTTTTGTTGCGATATTCCAAATGAATCAGTTCCGGCATTTTCAGGCTGTTATACTTTCCTTTAATCATTTCCTACTGCTCTTTCAAGTAAAAAAAAACGGCATCTTCAT
>QKAL01000247.1 GCA_003246475.1 Lentisphaerota bacterium | reverse complement strand
TACAAAAGTAAAAGTTATTTACAGGAAAAAGCCAATACTTTTGAAATTGGCTCCGTAAAATTTAAAAAAAAATCCAGAAATTCGTTCACGGATTTAGGAGAGTAACATCAATGTTTAAATTACTTTCACTCATGGTTCTTCTGGCAATTTCTTTTACAAACATTTTTTCTTTTAATGTTTTGGCGGCAGATGACGACACATCCTTCTATCTTGAGTTAGAAAATGACACAACGGTATGGCTTAGAAATAAAACTATATTAACAAAAACTATCAGCTTGCAGTCTACAAGTAAAATATTTTTGCAATCTGACGGCAGGTATTACCCTAGTGGAAATGCATGTGCTTCAATGCAGATTTATGTAGATTCGGTCGGAGTCAGTAATACTTCGATTACTGACTGGCAAAACGCAACAAGTAAAGCACAGCATTCTTATAATTGTATTGCAGAAGTAACCTTACCTTCAGGAACTCATACGATTTCTCTTGTCGCCAGGCCAATTGCTGGTACTTTTAAGGTAGGTGCTGGTTCCAACCTTTGTATATTAATGGGAGTAACCGTTAATATGCAGTCAAGTACATTGAGTGCTGATACCCAAACCTATAATTTTACAACCTATGGGTGTAATAATACAACTGCTGTACCACACTCACCAATTATAAGTAGCAGTATTAATAACAGTTCCGGACCGATTATCGCATTGGGTTCCGCCAGGGCATATAGTTCAGTTACTGGCGATAAAATGTTGGGAATATATGACAATGGGGAACCATTACCCAACAACCAAGGTATGTGGACCGTAAACGATTATTGGTCTGCAATTGAAACACAGGCACCTATGTATACACACGCATATATAAATGAAACGGGTAATCACACAATATCATTGGATGCAACTGAATTTCCCTGGAATGATCAGCAAGGAGAAGACCCGGCCCAATACAAAGTAGGTGCAGCTAGCAAACTGGTTGTGTTGAACGGATCTATGCGCGTATCTGGTTCTGCCCCTCAAAGCACGACGGTAAATAACTGTTGGGAATGGGTAGGTGTCGGAACCGGTGATGGAACTCCTGTGGCAATTGCTACAGAAACAATAAATATCCCAAGCGGACATAATGGAGTTGTTATGTTTGAAGCAAAGACACGATTTCAGCCAAACATTAACGATTTGGGTGGCGATGCACTTTTGTGGATTGAAATTGATGGAGTAAGACGCGGATCAACAGGAGTACAACAATTTATAAGCGGATCAACAGAAAGCCAGAGAACTGTTTGCGCAAGCTATCTTACAGCTGGTCAAAATGCGTTGTCCGTTGGGAACCATACAGTTAAGGTTTGTGCATCAGCTGTAGGATCGTTTTGGCAGCTCGCTGCGGTAAAAGACCTCCCACTGGTCTGGTTCGATGGCAAAAGTGGCAACCCTGCGCCCAGCGCATTTCAGTTAACGTCACCCCTTGGAGATTACATCTCTAATACCCCTGTTTTCCGTTGGGAAAATTCAACATATGCGGATTCATATACGTTGACAGTTTCACCGAACAGCGACTTCAGTAATCCGATTATTAGTCAGTCCGGCATAACCCAAAATTCATACACATGTAGCACGGAACTTTCCTATAATACAAACTATTATTGGAAAGTGGATGCCGTTAATTCCTATGGAAGTACAATTAACACAGATAACTATGTGCTCTTTAAAACTGCTGCCAGTGAGAATCTACTCGACAATTCGAGCTTTGAATCAGGGATGGACTATTGGAACACAAGCGGTAATTTTGATGCTGATTTTGTTCAGCAAGCCGGCTACGATGGACCGTCCTGCTTGACGCACTGGAATAGTGCCGATTATTCAGTGTATACCTATCAGACATTGACAGGACTGACAAATGGACTTTATACCTTGACTGCATGGGTTAAAAGCAATGTTGTCAGTGGTCAGGGAATTAATTGCATGGAAGCCATAAATTATGGTGGTAATTCTACGTATGCGATTCCACCAGAAGCATCCGAATGGGAAATGATCGTGTTGAAAGACATTAATGTTACAAATGGTCAATGCACGATAGGATTTTATTCCGGCACACTGGCAAATTATTGGTACAGTGTAGATGACGTTAACTTTTTCAAACAAAACTAAAGGAATATCAATTGATATTAAATCAGTCCTGTCCAAAATAAAATTTAAAAAGTTGAGCTAATTGCAAAAGTATGAATCAGGACTGGGAACGTAGCGGAATAACGTTCATTTTATCTCGACCATCACGAAGTGGTAAAGATGAACGAACTCCGCGAGACATCGATTACGATTGAACAGTATCTTTTTCCAGCGTGGGAAGAAGAATTTGGGCCATTGACCGGGAAACAACAGGAATTCCTGCGGGAGTTGGAGCTGGTTCGTCCGGCTTGATTCATTGGCTCGAATATGCGCTGGGGCGGGAAAAGACGGCCTTGCCGCAGTCGGGAAGGGATGTTGCGGGCGTTCATGGTCAAAGCGGTATACGATGTGCCAAGGACCAAGATGTTGATTGAAAATCTGAAAGGCGATCTGAATCTGCGGCGCTTATGCGGCTGGGATGATAGTTATCTATACATCTTCAGCGAAGTTCGTGACGACGATCACGTAAATCCCCATACGGATTCCGAGTCGTGGCAGGGGGATTCATTGCAGGTTGGGATTGATTCCTTCAATGACGAAGACCAGAAGGAAAGCCGTAATTGGAGGTGGTATTGGACACATCAAGTGCCCGGCTCTGTTCAAAAAAATGATTTTTGTCCGATAATATCAGGTCGTCGGTTCCGGAGTTTTATTCCCCTCCCGGAACCGGCTTAATAACTAAAATCAACTGTTTTAAGAAAAAGGGTAAAATTACAGTAGAACTATAACGGCACGGCGTGATAGGACACGCATGTTGCAGATGATGTTATGTAACGCAACGATTAAATTATGGAGTGAAGCTGATTATGCATGGATTCTTAAAAATAACACGGTATGTCTTATTTAGGATGATGGGCGCTGGACTTCTGGGCCTGATCATCTCCATGCCGTTATTGCTTAAGGCCGAGGACGAATGGGTAGATGTTCGTAAGGCCTCACCGGGTATATGGAAAGTCAACCTGGGCGCCGAATTCCCAGGAGCGAAAGCACGATTACTGCCGACGAAGACCGCTGGCGGCGATGTTGCGGATGCGGCAGTCGAGGTTGATTTGCGCAAGGGCGGACAGTATGCCGGATTGGAATATCCTTTGCGTACCAACGCCACCCGGATACGGTTTGAAGTTGCCACCGAAGACATCCCCGGCCTTTCCGTCCGTATACGCGATAACGACGGGCAGTTTCATTGTACCAGTATTGCCGTTAACGCCGGAACCAGGCAACTGATTGACCTGCCGTTGGATATCAGCGGTTTTCCGGGACATTGGTGCGGTAAAAACGACGGGCAGTTCAGGTTCCCGACCAATCAGCTGTATGTCGTTGCAGAAGGAATCCCGAGTAAACTCGGAAAATTCCGTATCTACAATGTTCAGATTCTCACAGATAAGGGACAGGAACTGGCGCAGGAACAGAAGAATTCCGATGACATATGGATTCAGGTTGCAGATGCGAAATCCAGAGAATGGCGGGTCAACACGGGAGCTGAGTTTCCCGGGGCTCGCGCTGCGATGAAGTATCAGAAGGCTCCCGATAATGCCGAAACCGTCGCCGTCAATGTGGATCTGACCAAGGGAGGAAGATATGCCGGCCTGGAATTTCCGCTCCAGGTAACGTCGGCGTCAATGATCCAGATCATGTTGTGGAGCGAAGATGTTGAAGAGATTTCTTTGCGGATTATTGATGCTGACAATCAGGCACATGTATCTTCGGTTTTTCCCAAAATGGGCGAATGGCAGAAGTTCGACTTACCCTTGGACAATTCTGGCTTCCCGGGTCATTGGGGCGGTAAAAATGATGGCGTTTTCCGTTTTCCCTTGAAGAGCATTTTGATTGTTGCCGAAAACCTCCCGTCCAAAAAGGGAAGTTTCCAAATCGGGAGCATTCGTTTTGCCATGGGAAAGGGTAAAATTACGCCCGACCTCAGCTGGGATATGAATATTGACATCAGTAAGCCCGGTAACATCTATTTCCATGACGAAGTGGTTGAGCCGGAAATCCGTATTGCCAATAAAACCGGAGAATCCATCAGTCAAACATTCCTGAAGTGGGAGATCGTTGACCAGAACGGCAAATCCGTTGCGATTGGAACAGACAAGGCCAACGTTGCGGCCTATAATCAGACCATAATCAAACCGGTTACCGGCGCCATTGACTATGGTTATTATCGTTTAACGGCCCAATTGATCAAAAACGGGAAAGAAGAAAAATCAACAAAATCGTATTTCGCGGTGGTTGAACGTTTGCCTAATTACGGCCCGGAGAGAGACCCGAAATCATTTTTCGGGCTGCAGATGGGGGATATATTTGATCCCGCGGCAGCAGCGCGAATCGGGGTTAAGTGGGACCGTCCCACCCGGGTATGGATCGAAAAAGGTATCCCACTAAACGGCCAACCTAGCGGCTATGACCGGCCGCATCTGGCTATTCCGGAACGGACTCCGGAAGAAAGTAAATATTTCTGGCCGGATGATACCGCGGTGTCTGAAGGGCAGAAATACGGCATTTCCGCGATGATGACTTTACATTATGAGCCGAACGGCTTAAAGCCGCTACCGTCGGGGAGCATGGGGTTCCCCCCATCTGCCGACCAATTGCGCGGCTGGCAGGAATTCGTTTCCACTTGTGTCAAACGGTATGACGGTTTGGTTGCTGCCTGGGAAATCATTAATGAAGCCGAAAACACCACCTACATCATGAAGAATGTTTCCCTGGCAACAGGGATCAAGAGCTACAGCGATTTGATCAGTTCCGCCAGAACAGCCATCCGCAAATCAGGGTCAAAACACCCGATCGTCGCGGTGGATATTGCCAGCGGGGACAATCCGAATGCAACTCCATTTGTTGACGGTGTTACCGCCAAGGTCGGCAAGCAAATCGATATCTTTACCGGACACCCCTATGCCTTTCCGCGCTATTTCGGACCAGGTAGAAATCCTATCTCGCCGATACAGAATCAGATGGTTTCCAAGATTAATAGCGGGCTTGAGCTGATGCGTAAGTACGGCCAGAACAACAAGGAACTCTGGATCGGGGAAATCGGCTGGGCCGTCGATCAGACTGTTCCCATCGATTGCGAGTATACCCGGGACTTTGCCGCATGTGTAGCTCAAGGATTGATTATGATCCATTCTGTGCCTGGCGTACAACGTTGTTTTTGGTTTATCCAGGACGGCTGTAATGAAGGCGGCTTTGAATACGGGCTCTGGCGCGGTAATCCGTTTGTCGGAGTGCCTCTCCAACCGTTGCCGGCGGCAGTGGCATATGCCAGCTGCGCCCGTTTTCTCTATCATGTGGTTCCTGCCAGAAGTCTTTCTCTTTCAGGAATGGCAGGGTTTGCGTTTAAAGGAACAAAACGTGATCGTGCAGTGGTGGCAGTATGGGCGGCAGATAAAGATGACAATAATGAATTCGATGTCGATTTACCTGTCGCCGCTACCGTCCATGACATGTATGGTCGCTCAGTGGCAACCAATAAAATAAATTTAACCACCAATCCGGTTTTCCTGACCGCCCCTTACTCCGACGCGGAAAAATTATTTACTGCCGTGGAAAAGGTTCGAGTCCAGACGCGTGTACCGATACGCATCCAGGCCGCCTATTTCAATCGTGTTGACAATCTTATGGTGCGGATGAAGAACCGCTTGACAACCGCGGAAAAGGTTGAAGTACTGGCACAGGGAAAGAAAGTCGTACATACGATTCCGGCCGGCAAGACCGTTACCCTGGAAATGCCGTTTGCGTCAACACCGACCAAAGTCACGGAAGTCGAAGTTAAACTTGGCGGAAAGACGGTCGACCGGATCACACCGGTGACGGATTTCGCTTCCTGTCCCTATCGCCAGCCCAAATTCGACGGCAATATTTCTGCATGGGGCAAACCGCAGGCAACGCTGAAAAGCAGATTGGACATTCTGCCGCCGGACTTGAACATCGGCTGGGGCGGACCCGAAGACCTTTCCGCCGATGCCTGGTGGGGATGGAATGAAGACGGCTTCTGTTTCG